>JAUVOS010000261.1 GCA_030599055.1 Lutibacter sp. | reverse complement strand
GTGACAATGTACAATTGTAGGTTTCTTTTTTAAAGTTAAGATCCAATCTAAAGCTGCAATTTGAAAAGCTAGAAAACGATCTGCATCATCAGATGAATAAACGTAATCTGTAAATAAAAGCTCTGGGATTGAAACAAAGAACATATCAAAACCTAATTCATTATGCTTTAGTGTTTTTATTTCAAAAGGAAAAGATTGGCTTCCTAAGTTTATTTCAGATTGATAAAGTGTTGCGAATGTATTTTTTTGCGTAAAATTATTATCATAAAAAGGCATCAATACTTGAGAAATAGTTTTCTGAGTATTTTGATACTTGGGCAGTGCTCCAACGACATCGGCTAATCCTCCGACTTTAGCAATAGGGTAACATTCTGCGCTGATATGTAGTATTTTCATATGTTAAATAATTTCTCGCAAAGGCGGTAAGACACAAAGAATATTTTTAAAAAAACAAAGTTAGCTAAATATTATGGTTTTTATGTTCTTATTCAGCAAAGAAATATTACCTAATTTGATTTACTTTTTCCATAAAATTTTTGATACGTTCACTATCTAATTCATTTTTCCAAAAGGCCTCTTTTTTAAAGTAAGAACCTACAATCAATGCATCTGAAATGGGTAGATATTGCGTAACATTTTCTAAATTGACACCTGAGCCGATTATCACGGGTAATTTTGTAGATTTTTTTACAGCTACTATTTCTTTTGTATCTGCTTCAACTCCTGTTTGCTTTCCTGTAACAATCAAGCCATCCGATAAAAAGAATTCGGCTGCGTGAGCAGTTTCTACAATAGTAACATCTGCTGTTACAGCATGCGAACTATGTTTTTTCTTTATATCGGTAAAAACAGCAATATGATCCGCATCAATTTGTTTTCGGTACCGTAATAACTCAGCTGCTTGGCTATCAATATATCCTTCATCAGCTAGATGACCAAACACAAAACCCTCAGCTCTAATAAAATCTAATTGGGCCGCTTTTGCCACTGCTAAAGCTTCTTTATTAGCTCCTGCTAGAATTTGGATTCCCATGGGTAAATTTGTTTCTTGTTTGATTGCATTGGCTACAATTGTCATCATTGCAATAATTTCAGGTCCTACATGATTTTTTTGATAGGGTACATCGTGCATATTTTCAATCATTAATGCATCTATTCCAGCTTTTTTATAGATTATAGCTTCTTTAAGCGCTTCATCTAATATAAAACGAATAGCTCCACCATAATTTGGCGTTCCTGGAAGTGCTTGGATATGAATCATTCCGATTATTGGATGCTTTACTGGGAATATGTTTTTAAACTGTTTCATCTGTTTAATTATTATTTAGAGAATACTGAAATAAATTCGATAAAAGCTAAATGGAGTTCGCTATTTGTCATTACCATACATATCGTGATTTGATATGCTCGTTTCATAAATATTTTATTTTATTTTAACTTTTAGAATTAGAGAATTGATATTTGGAATTTATTAACTTTATCTTGTAAATTTATCAAAATTTTATAAGGTGTGAAAATAAACAAAACAATTAGAGTATTCGGAGCTTCAAATGTTGATATCACTGGTTTTACAGAACAAAAACTGATTTATGGTGATGCCAATATCGGACATACTGTAACCACTCCTGGTGGCGTTGGACGCAATATTGCCGAAAATTTACACCGTTTAGGTTTTAAAATTGATTTATTTAGTGTTTTTGGTGATGACCCCTTGAGTGATTATTTGATAAAATCTTGCAAAGAATTAGGATTAAAAATTGAGAATAGTTTGTTTCTTAAAAATGCTTCAGCAGCCACATTTTTAGCTATTATGGATAGTCATAATGATTTGGCTTTGGGAATATCTGCAATGGATATTTACCAAAAAATCAATATTGATTTGATGCGTAAGAAAATATTCGATTTAGCTAAAACAGATTATACCGTAATTGAGACCAATTTTACGACAGAAATACTTGAACTATTGCTTAAAGAAATTAGCAATACCAAATTTGTATTAGATACTGTTTCCGGAAAAAAAGCCTTACGGGCTACACCTTTATTACCATATCTCTATATCTTAAAAACCAATTTATTAGAAGCTCAAATGTTATCTGGAATCGAACCAACGGATACTAAAAGTAAAGAAAAACTAGTTGCTTATTTTATAGATTTAGGTGTGAAAAATATTTTTATTACCACGGGAAAAGATGGTGTGATTTATGGTAATAAAGAAGTTATTGCACAAAGAGACCCAATTCCTTCAACAATAATAAATACAATAGGAGCAGGAGATTCATTTGTTTCAGGTATTGTTTATGCAGATGCACTAGGAATGGATATTCATAAAATGGCATTATATGGCATGGCAAGTGCTAGTTTAAATGTACAGTTTAATGGTGCCGTTTCAACTGAGATGAATGTGAAGAATCTTGTGGCAGTAGTCAGTAGTCGGTAGTCGGTAGTCGATAGTCGATAGTCGGTAGTCGGTAGTCGGTAGTCGGTAGTCGGTAGTCGGTAGTCGGTAGTCAAAATTAATACTATTTTCAACTTTATAAACTCTTTAACTTTACAAACTTTATTACTTAATAATGAACAACTACATAGAGATACATCCAACAGTACAAAAAGCTTTAGCAGACAAAAAACCTGTCGTAGCTTTAGAATCAACCAT
>JAUVOS010000114.1 GCA_030599055.1 Lutibacter sp. | reverse complement strand
TTATTTACCATGCACTAAAAGAACTCGGTGAAAGTCCTTCAAGATTAAAAGCATTTACACTTTCCATAGATGGAGATGGAGCAGACCTGTTACAAGCCAGAAAATTTTTAGAAATATTGAATCTAGAATTATTTCTGGAACCTATTGAGTTGAATTATGAAGCTTTGGACTGGAAAGGGGCTGTTAATGTTGTTGAAGACTATAAACCTCTTGATATTCAGGCTGCAACGATGAATTTAGCCTTAGTAAAGGGTATAAGATCTCGTTATCCTGAGTGGAAATATTTAATAGATGGAGATGGAGGTGATGAAAATCTGAAGGATTATCCGATTGAAGAAAACCCAGAACTAACCATAAAAAGCGTTCTCAATAATCTGATGTTATATCATGAAGGCTGGGGTGTAGAATCAATTAAACATTCTTTGACCTATTCAGGAGGATTAAGTAGAGGTTATATGCGTACATTTTCTCCGGCTGATTTATTGGAATTTGAAGGGTTTAGCCCATATACGCTTCCTAATGTAATTGAAATTTCTGAGGGGATCCCGTATATAGATATGACTAATTGGGATCATAAAAAGCTTTATGATCTAAAAGGTCAAATAGTCTCTGCAGGAGTAAAGGCAATTACCGGAATGGATATGCCAGTTTTTGAGAAAAGACGTTTCCAGCATGGAGTAGCTTCTACTAGTGATTTTAATAAACATTTTCCTGAAAAAGAAATAACGTACAGAAAAGAGTTCCTCTCTAGGTATGAGTAAAAATGATGAAGTAGTTATAAATAATAAATGGATAGTTTCTAATCGAGGAAAGAAGAATGTTATAGACCCTCACCTGCCCTATGCCTGGTTAGTTGAAAAAGAACATACCACTTCAGGTAAAATTGAAGATACAGCCATTATTTTTCTTACGAATAGTGAATGTCCTTTTCATTGTCTGATGTGTGATCTTTGGAAAAACACAACTGACAAACCTGTTCCTGTTGGTGCCATCCCCGATCAAATTGAATGGGCTTTGGCTCAAATGCCAAAGGTTAAACACTTAAAATTATACAATAGCGGAAGTTTTTTTGATGAGCAAGCTATTCCCGAAGCAGATTATAAACGAATAGCCTCACTTTTAAAGGGTTTTGAAACAGTTATTGTTGAAAGTCATCCAAAATTGATCAATGAAAAATGTATCCGTTTTAAGGATATGCTCAAACCTGAACTTCAGGTAGCAATAGGTCTTGAAATAGTACAACCCAAGATTCTTAAAATGCTTAATAAAAAAATGACTTTGGAAGATTTTAGTGATGCTATTAATTTTCTTGTTAAAAATGAAATAAAGTCAAGGGCTTTTATTTTGCTCAGACCTCCATTTTTATCCGAATCAGAAGGAGTTTATTGGGCAAAAAAATCGATTGATTTTGCTTTTGACCTTGGCGTTGAGTGTTGTACTATAATCCCTGTAAGGGCAGGAAATGGTGCCATGGATCTGTTAATGGAAAAAAATGATTTTAACATGCCAGATATTCAATCTTTGGAAATTGTCTTAGAATATGGTATCAGACAACATGCTGGTCGTGTATTTGCTGATATTTGGGATTTAGGTATATTTTCCAATTGTGAAAAATGTATCAACCAAAGGATTAATCGATTAACGTCAATGAATTTGAGTCAAAGAATTTCAAATCAGATTGAATGTACATGCGATTCCAAAAACTAGAAAACTAATAATGGTTATGATAAAATAAAAATGAATCATTAACTTCCGGATACCTGCAGTAAACTTTTAGATACAACCAATTTTGGTGTTCTATCAACTTTATAGATTCCCCAGTGTTTTTCTGGTTCTAAAGGTTTTGTTGATCCTTTCCAAGGTTCATCAAAGGCTTCAAAAACAAAAGTTAAAATACTTTCTTGTTAAGTCCAATCCATCAAATCATTATAGTAGATCTGTTGATTCTCTTCACTAACATTACTCGGGTTAATTCCCCTACCATTTGAGTTGGTAGCCCAACCGGCTTCTGTAATTACAACCAATTTATCAGGATAAATATCTGCAACAGAAAAAAAGTTTTGCTTGGTGTATTCCAATGCTTCGTGGATATTTTTATATTCCCAAACAGGATAAGTGTGTATAGAAATGAAATCAACTTCAGCAACTAAGTCTGCTAGCTTTTTATGCCAAGGCGCATAGTTCTCACAAAAAGTAACCAGTTGTTTTGCTCTTTTTTTAATCATTTTTACGTACCGAATAACGCTCTACCCTGTAATAAGGGGATATCTATAAGCCCAGTGTTTATAGGGGATACAACACAAGGTCTGGAGATTGAGGGAACATATGAATAATCCCTCTTTCTCCGCAAAAACCCTTGTAATGAGCTAATTACAAGGGTTTTGTTTTTTATTGACAATGAGGTTGCCATCTCCTATCTTGCTATTTCATTTTTTGTGAAGTATTCTTGAGCGAAGCATATTCTTTAATTACTTTTTTAAATTGCCCCTTTTGAAAACTATGATCTCCATATTTGAATCTTTATGATATATAGAACATACTAATATGATATATTCAATTTAAATTTCATTGTAATCTTTCTTTTTTAACAAAAGATGAACATGATGAACTAAAGGTGATGAAACATCCCATGAGATTACTATATGCGTGGGTGAATTATTAAAAAAAATCCATAAAACTTTGTTTTAGAAGTTATCATCCTGTAGAATTTATGGTATTACTATAGTTTAGTGAGTTGTGAAATGACTAATATCATTGTTTCTCCAGTGATTATTTTGTACATTGAAAGCCATAGTATATTTTAGAAGATTATGGAAAATGTTATTCAAAATAAATTATTCAAAATTGATACCCAATTTCCTATATGGGATTATGTTTTTACAGTGGCTCCCCTAGTTGTTATAGGTTCAAAGGAAAAGGAGGGATACGATTTAGCACCTAAGCATATGGCTACTCCCATGGGGTTTGATAATTATTTTGGTTTTGTTTGCACTCCCGAGCACAAGACATATCAAAACATTAGACAAACAGGAGAGTTTACAGTAAGTTTCCCATTACCAAATTCAATAGTGTTGACTTCCTTAAGTGCAACAACAAGATGTGATGAAATTTCAAAATTTAAAAGTATAATTGAAGCTATCCCTACCCTAAAAGCAACAACAATTGATGCACTTTTTGTAGTTGATTCTTATCTGTATTTAGAATGCAAACTGTTTAAAATAATTGACGGATTTAATAAAAACAGCCTTATAACCGGTAAAATTGAGACCGCTTTTGTCGACAAAAATTACATAAGAAGCTCTGAAAAAGATGAGCAAATGCAACTTAAAAAACACCCCTTACTAGCATATATTTCATACGGTAGATTCGCCGAAATTAACAAAACATTCAATTTCCCTTTTCCGAAAAAATTTACACGTTGAAAATAACTAGACAACATATCGCCAACCAGATATTAATGTATCTTGAGAATAATCAGGAAAAGATGCTTAAGTTGTTAGAAGAAATGGTAGCCATTGAATCACCTTCAAATAATAAAGTAGTACAAAATGAAATATTCAATTTAATAACAAAAGATCTACAAGCTTTAGGATATTATACCTTAAGAGTTAAGGGAAACAAAACAGGAGGTTATCTATACGCTCGTCCAAAAATAAGAGAAAAACACAAAGACTTACAATTAATTATAGGTCATTGTGATACTGTTTGGGAGATAAATACTCTAAAAGATATTCCAATTAGGCTATTAAATGGCAAGATGACTGGCCCTGGAATTTATGATATGAAATCGGGTATTACTCAAATTCTTTTTGCTTTAAGAGTTATTAAAGAACTGTCATTAACTACCACCGTTACTCCAGTACTCTTAATTAATTCTGACGAAGAAATAGGGAGCAAAGAATCTACACATGCCATAAAAAGACTATCTAAAATTGTATGTAGATCCTTTGTGCTTGAACCTCCTTTAGGATTAGATGGCAAACTAAAAACGGCTAGAAAAGGTGTTGGAAAATTTACAATAGAGGTTATAGGTAGAGCTGCGCATGCAGGATTAGATCCTGAAAAGGGAGTAAATGCTATCGTTGAGTTATCTAATTTGATTCGAAAGCTATATGCAATGAACGATTTTGGCAAAGGAATAACCGTTAATATTGGGATGATTGAAGGAGGGTATTCACCAAATGTTGTTGCTCCAAAAAGTAAGGCTGTAATTGATGTTCGTGTTTATAATTCCAAAGATGGTGATTATATTTCAGAAAAAATTTATCAATTAAAACCCATGCATGATGATGCAATTTTAAATATTCAAGGCGGTATCAATCGGTTGCCTATGCAAAAGAATCATCGTAATCAAAAGCTATGGAAAATTGCTAAAATGAATGGTCAATTAATTGGATTAGGATTGGAACAGGCTACAGCCGGTGGTGGTTCCGATGGGAACACTACAAGTCTATATACAGCAACCCTAGATGGATTAGGTACAGTAGGCGATGGAGCACATGCCAGACATGAGTTTATTTATACCGATACATTGGTTGAAAGAACGGCTTTGTTATCACTTTTGCTTTTAGAATATCCATAAAAATTTATATCATGAATTACAAACATATTTATACTGGACTAACTCGAATTTCAGATTTACAAACCAAAGAATTTGATATAAAAAAATTGGATAGAACATTTTGGAAAACAGGAGATTATGTGGTATGTAAAATTGTGAAAAAAGGGAATGATTCTTTTAAAATAGAGTTGCCTACTGGCAGACTACGTGGTGTCATGGGAGGAGAAACACTTGTTGGAGTTCTAGGAGAGCGACATGCAACATTAGTTGCTACCGGAACTTGGAAAGTAGTTCAAGATGATGGCATAATGCATGTGCTCACAGCCGGTGGATTATTGGGTAGACTTACTTCAAAATCGGTCTATGTCCATGAAATGACTATTATAGAATACATTGGGCATGTTGTCAGAAATGGTGAGAAAATTACGATGAATCATTTTGTGAAATCTGTACCACAACAGGAGTTTAAAACACCTGTTGTATTATTTGTAGGAACCTCTATGTCCGCAGGAAAGACAACTTCAGCACGAATCGTGACCAATATCTTTAATATGGCGGGTTATAAGGTTGTCGGTGCAAAACTTACAGGTGCCGGAAGATATAAGGATATTTTAACCCTAAAAGATGTTGGTGCAAATGCTGTTTTTGATTTTGTAGATGCTGGATTACCTTCTACTATTTGTGATAAACAAGTGTACTTAAGAAAAGTAAATCACCTAAAAAACCTGATAAGCAAAGTTAATGCAGATGTAGCTGTTATTGAAATAGGATCTTCACCTTTGGAACCATATAATGGTGATTTGGCCATTGAATCTATTAAGGAAAGTATTAAATGTACCATTTTAAGCGCTTCTGACCCTTATGCCGTTGTTGGGATTATTGAAGCCTTTAATATAAAACCTGATATTGTTTCTGGAATTTCAACAAATACTCTTGCAGGTAGGGAATTGGTCGAAAAACTATGTAAAGTAGTCGCTTTAAATTTAATTGATTCCGAAACCACTCCTGTCTTAAAAAATATCTTGTCCAAAACACTAGGATTCGATTTAAAGTAAAATAACAAACCGATGTTTAAAGGTACGGCATTCAATTAATGAATTCTGTAGCAATTACTTATTTTTCTGTGACTTAGATGTAAATTTCCTTAACTCAAACAAGTATTTTGAAGGCTATTATAACTGTTGATCCCCAGCAAACCACTCTGCATAAGAAGTACCAGTTTCATTCAACTTTAAAGAGTGTAGTTTGATTTCTTTAGGTAAGTTCTTTTTAATTCTTTTAGCAAAATCAATAAGCATCATTTCGCTTGTAGGCTGGTAGTCAAGTAGAATGACATGATGTCCTTGTTGTTTAAGGTCATTGGCTAAACCTAAATGAGGTGTATTTTTATTAAAAACAGTTGCATGATCAAAAATAGCTACAATTTCTTTTTTTACAATGGCTTTTAAATCTCCAAAATCTAAAACCATTCCATTTTTAACATTTTTAATGTCATCGATGGGTTTTCCAACAACCGTTACTGCAAGACTATAACTATGTCCATGTATATTACGACATTTACCGTCATAACCATAAAGGGCGTGAGCTGCTTCAAAGAAAAATTGCTTGGTAATCCGGATTGTATTCATTTGTAACTTATTGTAATTATAAAAATGTAAAATTAATGAATTATGCTCGTTTCCTGTAAAAAAAGTAAAATTTGTTTAAATTTGTAGTTAATTAAAAAATACAAACTAATTATGTCATTATTAGATTTATTTACCAGTGGAGAGCATAAAAGAGCTCGAACTTATTTCGCAGGATTGATTCAAATAGCTTTTGCCGATGGCACTATGGACAAAAAAGAATTGAAATATCTTGAAAACATGGCATTTAAATTGGATATCACCAATAGTGAATTCACGAAAATCTTAGCACATCCTGAAAAGTATCCTATGGATCCTCCGTTGGATTATAGTGAACGTATTGAACAACTATTTAATTTTACAAACATGATTTTCTCAGACAATGAAGTAAAACTTGATGAAGTAAAACTAATAAGAAGTTTGGCTACAGGATTGGGATTTCCGCTTGACAATGTTGAAAAAGTTGCTGACGAGGCAATACATCTTGTGATGAATGACAATACGCTACGCGATTTTAGCAGAGCGATAAAGCAAGTCAATCAGTTTTAGTCCCATCCCCAACCCTTCCCAAAGGGAAGGAAGTTAATTCTATTTTCCCTTTGAAATAGCTAGAGAGGGACAATGCTACGAATCATTCGTAAATGATGTGTGTATTTTTTTATTTTAGCATTATAAATACCTTCTTGATCCAAGCTATCTATACGGACTTTACCTTGTGCAGCATGGATAATCTTAGCATTTTCTAAAACAATCCCAACATGTGTTATATTTTCTTCCTCATTATCAAAAAACGCTAAATCACCTGCTTTAGCTTGCGTTAAAAAGGCAACTAATTCCCCCTGTCTTGCTTGTAAAGAGGCATCTCTTTGAATTTTATAGCCATTTATATGAAATACCATTTGTGTAAAGCCCGAACAATCTACGCCAAGAGGTGTTTTTCCTCCCCATAAATAAGGCGTGTTTAAATACGAAAATGCCGTATTTACAATTGCTGTTCTATTGTGAATTCCATTTATAACTTCTCCATTATAAGGAATTTCCATAGTATCAATTACAAATGCTCCATCTGTATAAAAAGGTAGATTACATCCTTTAAACAATAGTGTTTTTTTATTGTTAATCAGTATAGAAATAACAGCATCAGCCACTTTAGTTTTTCTACTAGCCACAAATAATTCATAATCGATTTTTGATATAGGATTCATTTGAATTGTTTCAATCCATCCTTTATAGGAATCTTGTTCTAATTGCACATAACTCCAATCATCTTTTGTTTTTAGAACCATCATATACTCACCAAAAAGCACTTGTGTTACCATTTCACTTTGATGATTGGGTTCCGCGCGAAGTGGCACTACACTCAAAGTATTTACAGCATAAGAAATATCAGTAGTTACCGGTTGATTCATCTTTTTGTTTTTAAGGCTCTGGCATGAACTTATTAATAACACAACTCCTAAAACGATGTATAAAATAAATCGTATAGGAGTTGCTCGTATCATGTATATAAAAAACTTTTACATTCTTTCAATAACCATTGCGCCTGCGCCACCACC
>JAUVOS010000112.1 GCA_030599055.1 Lutibacter sp. | reverse complement strand
TCTGTTTTATCAATTAGGTGTACAAATTCGTGAATAGCCGTATTTTTCTTATCCGATTCATTTGAAAATCCATGGTGTAAAGCTGGTTTTGATAAAATCATTTTACCATTCATAAAACCCGTACCTACCATTCCTAGAGTTCGCCTTCCTTTCCCCTCGGTTTTAAAGTTTTCATCGAACATATCCGGGTACAACTGCACCAAATCAAGATTTGTATAACGCCAGTTAGGAAAAGCGAAAATAGGAATAATGGCACTTGAGGCAACGAGAATCTTGTCCGTGATGTTTACTTCTACATCTATCCCAATAATCTTATAATTTAATATAAACTCGTGAACTTTATTTTCAAAAAGCTCTTTTTCCTTTGGAGCTAGTGCTTTATAAAAAATTACTTTTTCTTTTAATACTTTTCGCCATTTTGGCGGAAATGGTTTTTTCGTTTCTTTCCATTCTTTTCCACTAATCGATTTACGAATCACCCAAAAAGTTGCAATTAAAACTAGAATTGCTATTATATTTATTGTCATATATTATATTTATAAAATTTCTTTAATTTAGTTTAAAGTTCCTTTCTTTAAAACGGAGGTTCTTCATCATCATCAAAAAAATAATCATCCGGAAAATCATCATCTATGTCTAAAAAATCGTTTAATGAATTCGTAGGATCGTCTTCCATATTTACAATACCTATTAAAGTCTCAGGTAAAAATCGAATAATATCTGACGCGATAAATGTTTCATAATTTCCATAAGGAACAGCATATTCAACTGTTTCACCATGCGCGTAAACCCCAAATAAACACGCTTCTAAAGGCGCGTAAGATTGCGCCAACAAACCTGTAATGATACCCGTTAAAACATCACCTGTACCGGCAGTTGCTAAAGCCTGATTTCCACTAGAATTAAAATAGAATTTGTCGTTTTGCACAACAAGTGTATGTGCTCCTTTTACTACCACAATACATTTATAATGTTTTGAGAACTTTTTAATTTTTTCTAACTTTTCATAATCATTCTTCCACTTCCCTATCAAGCGTTCTAATTCTCTAGGATGCGGCGTTAAAATTGTGTTTTCAGGTAAATAATCTAAAAATTCCTTATTATTTGAAAGTATATTCAATCCATCAGCGTCTATTACTAATGGTATATCATTGTTCTTTAAAAATTTCCCTAACGCCTTTGAAGTTTTATCAGAAGTTCCCATTCCTATCCCTAAGCCAATGACGGTTGGTTTTACTTTAAAATTAAAAAATTCCAACTGATCCTCAGCATCCACTTCAACCATTACTTCGGGAATGGCCGTTTGTAAAATAGTGTATCCACATTTTGGGATATAGGCTGTTACCAAGCCGCTACCGATTTTTAAGGCTGCTTTTGAAGCCAAAACTGCTGCTCCAATTTTTCCATAACTTCCACCAATAATAAGTGCATGGCCAAAATTTCCCTTATGAGAAAATCGCTTTCTTATTCTATAGAATTGCGAAACAGTAGAAGCTGTTGTATAATGATAATTCGTAGGTATTTTATCAATAAAATCTTTGTCTAAACCAATATTTAATAAGACAAATTTATTAATATATTTTCCACTTTCAGGCAGTAAAAAAGCTAATTTAGGTGTTTGAAAGGTTAAGGAAACATTTGCTTGGATAACTGCTTGATTCTTTTCTAGTGGTTTATCGATATATAAACCAGATGGAACATCAATTGAATAAACAGTGGCGCCCGAAGCATTTATATGTTGTATTACTTTCTTTGCTATTCCTTTTGGGGGTTTGTTAAGTCCTATTCCAAATATGGCGTCTATAACAATATCTCCTTCATGTATAACTGGGAAATCATCCGTAGAATGGATACTTCCCGGATAAATACCTACTTCTTCTGCCCTTTTGTAATTGCTAATAAAATTATCAGACATATTATCAGAAAAATGGACGATATAGGTTCCGGTCATATACTCCTCTTTATAAAGGTAGCGAGCAATGACCAATCCATCACCACCATTATTTCCCATACCACAAAAGACATGTATCTGTTTATCATCGATATTTTGTCCTTGAATCCATTTAAAACACCCATAAGCAGCTCTTTCCATTAAATCTAGAGATGAAATGGGCTCATTTTTTATCGTTGCCTTATCAGCTTGACCTATTTGTTTGGCGTTTAGTATTTTCATTTTTTTTAATTTTCACCGCTAATACGCTAAGGCGCAAAGCAATTTTTTATAAAGACGTTTAAAGAAGTTGAGAAAAGGCTGATTAAAATAATGCATCTTAGTTTTATTGAACTATAAAAATAGTAAAAAAATTTATAAGAAAAATCAAAATTGATACGGTTTGTAAAAATAGTGTATTCACCCATGAGAATTTTTAAGAATATATTCCACGCAAAGGCCCGCAAAGGAATTAGGATGGTTATTAACGCTAAGATCGCTAAGTTTTATGAATGCTTTGCATTCATTTCTTTGCGGGCTTTGCGTAATATGATAGTTTTAAAGACTTTGCGGGCTTTGCGTGAAAAAACAGAAAGTGGGTGAGTAGTTACAAAATAGTTCACATTCTATCTGAAAATACTTTTTTCAAAAAACTATTCCTTATTAAAACTAAATAATTCTTCAATATTAACAGAGAATACACGAGATAAATCATAGGCAAGTCGTAAGGATGGATTGTATTTATTTTTTTCTAAAAAAACAATTGTTTCTCTTCTAACATTAACTTTTTGAGCTAGTTCTGCCTGTGTTAAATTAAATTTTGCTCTAAAAACTTTTATCTGATTAGTCATTGTTTAAACCTTTTATTCTAAAAAAATACCAGCTACCTACAAAAATAAGTGCCATACCAATAATTCCGTAACCAATTAATTGTTCGGTTTCAAAATTAAATTTATGACTAAAATAACTGATTATCAGCCAAAGATAAAGTGAAACATAAAAAGAAAAAGCTGCTGCTTTTTGTAAAAATAACTTTGATAATTCGTCTTCTGTTGGTTCTCCCTTTTTTACAGAAATAAAACGTCGAAATGCAACTACAAAACCAAAACTAAGTACGATAATAAGAACTAGTGATGTTTGTATAGTATCATTTATATCGTCGCTTCTAGATATCCAAAAAATAAAAAATCCAATAACAATCAGAATAACTAATGTGATGCCAATACTAACTTTTTTCATGATGTATCGTTTAATGTTATTTATTTCTAACACAAAGATAGATATACTTAACATATAAACTCATTATTTTTGAAATTATTTTTAAAAAATAATATAGAAAGCTAACAATTTAAAAGCAATTTCACCTAAAAAAGCTAAACACACTACCGCCATATTTACGTTGTTCTTTAAAATGGGATACGTGTGACAAATCAGTTTGAGAGGCATGTTCAATAATAAGTGCACCTTTATCTAGTAACAATTCTTTTTCAAAAACTAATTGTGGGATTTTTTTAAAATCAACTGAAGGCATATCATAAGGAGGATCCGCAAAGATTACATCAAATTTTAAACTTGTTTTTTCTAAATATTTAAAAACATCACTTTTTACACTTTCGATTGGAAATCCTAATTCATTATTGGTTTTAGAGATAAACCGAACACAGGCATAGTGTGCATCTACAGCGGTTATATTTTTGGTTCCTCTTGAGGCGAACTCATAGGCGATATTACCGGTACCGGAAAATAAATCTAATACACTAATTTCGTCGAAATAATAGCGGTTATTGAGAATATTAAACAAGGCTTCCTTTTGCATATCTGTCGTAGGACGAACAGGCATTTTTTTTGGGGCAATTAAACGTTTCCCTTTGTATTTTCCTGAAATGATACGCATAGAGAGTTGAAAAGTATAAAGTTTGTAAAGTATAAAGTTTGTAAAGTTAAGGGTTTAGCTTAGAATACTTTATAAACTATATGCTTTTAGGTTCTTACTCATTAAAACTGATTGAACAATTCAAAATAATGATGTCTCTTTATTTGTGAATTTTTCTGATAAAACTCTTCTGATAAATTGAGATTTTCAATATTCAAAAAATTGATATTTCTAATATAAGTGTAGGCTATATTGTATAAAGATGTATCAACATCTATAGCTCCTAAAAAAGTTAAGGTTTGTTTATCCGGATTTAATGACAACTGCTCCATCGCAAAAAGGATATAATATAAAAAGTCCTCTTTTGCGTAGTATAAAAAACTATTGAATAGCTGTAATTTATTGTTATCCAAATATATAATATCTAAGTTGTTTTTAGACACATTGACGAAAAACTGCCTATAAGGCGTGTGTCTATAATATTTTAACAATGAAGAAACTAATACACTAGACGCATGCGTATATGTGAAATTATCATACTTATTTTTTAGAAATATATTGACATCTTGAAAAGGAATATAAATGCTTTTCGAATCGCTTTCGTTCAACTGATCTACACTAATACGATCATTTTCTAAAACTTTAACGGAATATTTTAAATAATCGGGATTGTAGTCTTTATCATAAAGGGCTTCAGGAACTATAGTCGCCAGATTATTTTTATGACTAAGACTAACCGACTCATATTTCTCAGAAAGCAAAAAATCTTTTTTGTAGATTTCCTTAATAATATCTAAAAGTTGCTCTGGTGTTTGCGGACGATTTTCAAATTCATATTCCTTGAGAAAGACAATATCAACTAAATCTTTATCAAAGACACAATATTCCAGTCCATCCAAACTAAGTTGTATGGATAAATGACTGTTTTTTAAGTTTTTTAAATCAGCTGCGTTATTCTTTGTCTGAATCTTTTCGTGTGTCATAAAAAGGAGGCCAGTTTCCACTATCTTTTACATCTTCGAGATTTCCAACAGAAATGTATTCTCCCCGAACTTCGTCAACACCTAATACATTGACTTCTTGTTTGATCAGGTTTTTATCCATTCCTTTAAGTACAATATCTTTTGCAACTTTAACTTCAAATACAGGTGTTTTTATGGAGGCAGGTCCTTTTTCTACATAGCCGGTAGCTAACTGAAAATTAGCCTCAGTTCCTGGGACCTTCATCATATTTTTATAGTCAAGATTTTTAAAATCATCAATTACTTTACTATATCCAATTGTATCTACAACTTTATACTCAACTTGTTCCGGCACACCTCTTTTCATCACAGTTTTTGACTTTTCGTATGTACGTACATCTGGTATGCTATCAGTATCGATAAAACTTACCAATTTGTTAAAGTCCTTTGTATAATCACCTTTTACGTTTTTATACGCTAATTCAGCTTCACGAATAATCTTTAAATTGTTTATCACTTTGGCATAACGTACTTTCTTTTCTTTATGAAAATTGATATTACCAATAATTCCATCATAAATTTTATAACCTAAGTATATGGCTAAAAATAACAATGCTAAAGAAATTATCCAGTGTACTTTTTTGGGAACGTACTCAACAATAAGTTTAGCTAATAATAAGAACGCAAATATTAGTCCGACAACTAGTAGAATAAATTGTATCATAATGTAATATATTGTTTGTGATTGTTATCTCGCAAATTTAGTAAAAATTTTTACATTAAAAAGATTTTTGTTTTTACATTAATTAAAATTTAATTTGAATATTTAATAATAAAAAAATCCTTTCCTTTGTTTTTCATTATTTAAAGCAAATGATAAAAACAGCAACGGCATTTTATAAACATTTACGTGAAATTTTCCCTTATAAACCAACAATTTTACAAGAAGCCTTGCTGCAGCAGTTTTCCAATTTTCTATTTGAATCAAACACTCAGAGTTTATTCCTTTTAAAAGGATATGCCGGTACCGGAAAAACCACAAGTATTAGTATTATTGTAAATAATCTATGGCACACCGGAAAAAAAGCTGTCTTGTTAGCGCCAACTGGGAGAGCTGCTAAAGTCATTGCCAACTATGCCGAAAGAGATGCCTTTACAATTCATAAAAAGATTTATCATCCCCGACGAGCAAAAGGAGGAAATGTCAACTTTGTTTTAAAAAAAAACACACATACAAACACGATTTTCTTTGTAGATGAAGCTTCCATGATTCCTGAAGAGTCTGTAGGACAATCAAATTTCAATAGCATTTCTTTACTAAATGATTTAATTGACTATGTGAATACCGGCAAAATGTGTAAACTTGTCCTTATTGGTGACACAGCTCAATTGCCTCCTGTTAAGTTGCGCATTAGTCCCGCTCTTGATTTCAGTAAACTCACCCTAAAATATAACAAAGAAGTAACTGAAATTGAATTGACCGAAGTAATGCGCCAACAAGTACATTCGGGCATTTTAATGAATGCAACTTCTTTGCGAAATAAAATTTCTGAATTATCAGATATTGATTTTAAGTTTAATCTAAAAGAACCCGATGTAATTCGTTTGGAAGACGGATATGATATTCAAGATGCAATTGAAGAAGCTTATGATGGTGAAAATATCGAGGATACAGCAATAATTGTACGATCAAACAAACGAGCAAATCAATACAATCAGCAAATTCGCGAAAAGATAAGAGGACAAGAAAGTGATATTTCCACCGGAGATTTTATCATGGTTGTAAAAAATAATTACTTCTGGTTAGATGATTATTCCGATGCAGGTTTTATTGCCAACGGAGACACCTGTGAAATTCTTGAAATCTTTAACAGAAAAGAATTATATGGTTTTAACTTTGCCGAAGCAAAAATTAGGATGATTGACTATCCTAAGCAAAAACCCTTTGAAGTTGTTTTATTACTGGACACACTGAGAATTAATGCGCCTTCTTTATCTTATGAAGATAGCAATAAACTATATCATGAAGTAGCTAAAGATTACGCACATTTAAAATCAAAATACAAGATTTTTCAAAGTATAAAAGAAAATAAGTATTTTAATGCTTTACAGATAAAGTTCTCTTATGCCATAACTTGCCACAAATCACAAGGTGGACAATGGAAAAAAGTATTTGTAGAAAAGCCATGGATGCCTGATGGTCAAAATATTGAATATTGGCGCTGGCTCTATACTGCCCTGACGCGTGCACAAGAAAAAGTATATTTAATTGGCTATACAGATGATGATTTTGTAAAATGATTTATCTTAGCATTTTTAAAAAAAGGTGAAAGGTGAAAGGTGAAAGGTGAAAGGTGAAAGGGAAAAGAGATAAGAGATAAGAGACAAGAGACAACAAACAAGAAACAAGAAACAAGAAACAAGAAACAAGAGAACAAAGAACAAAGAACACCAAACATCATTCACATCAGCGAAAATCAGTGAAATCTGTGTCATCAGCGTTCTATCATATCAAGAGACAAGAAAAAAGAATTGAGAATTGAGAATTGAGAATAACAATATATTGTGTAAACAACTAAACCAACAAGTAACTAGCAAAGAGCAACCAACAATGAAATACAATTATTTGTGCCTTTTAATTCTAGTTATTCTTTTCCAATCTTGTGGTACGAGTAAGGAGTTGAAAGAGGCTTTAGCGTTACATGATTCCCATAATTATTTTTCGGGTTTATTGGTTTACAATCCCATTTCTAAAAAAACAATTATTGATTATAACAGTAGGCATTACTTTACGCCTGCTAGTACTGTAAAACTTTTTACGTTATATACAGCTATACAAGTTCTACCTGATAGCATCGCAACAATATCATACTACGACAAAGAAGACAGACGTTATTTTAAAGCCTTAGCAGATCCTTCTTTTTTATATGACTCGTTGCCAAATACTACTTATAATTTTTTAAAAAACACAACTAAAGATTTAATTTTAATTCCTGAGAATTTTTCCGATTTTATCTATGGAGACGGA
>JAUVOS010000037.1 GCA_030599055.1 Lutibacter sp. | reverse complement strand
TTTAATCGTTGAATTACTCTTATTTAATCATCAAATTTTCAAATTAACACATTTTCAAATCAACATATTTTCAAATCAACATATTTTCAAATCAACACATTTTCAAATTAACACATTTTCAAATCAACACATTTTCAAATTAACACATTAACACATTAACACATTAATTACTCATCTACTTTTAATCTAGCTGTTGCTGTTGTTGTATTTGCATCAAATGACCGTTCTAAATACTTGTAATAGCCTACGATGCCTATCATGGCTGCATTGTCAGTTGTATATTCAAATTTGGGAATATAGGTTTTCCATCCCATCGTTTTCTCTGACTCTTTTAATCTTTTTCTAATCTCGCTATTCGCACTTACGCCACCGGCAATTGCTACATGTTTTATACTCGTTTGTTTTACAGCATTTTGTATTTTTTCCATTAAAATAGAAACAATAGTATGCTGAATAGAAGCACAAATATCGTTTAAATTTTCTTTTACAAAGTTAGGATTTTGTTTGACTTCTCTTTGTATAAAATAAAGAATTGCCGTTTTTAAACCACTGAAACTAAAATCAAGAGCACCTACTTTTGGCTTAGTGAATTTAAAAGCAAGTGGATTGCCTTCTTTTGCGTGTTGATCAATTAAAGGACCTCCAGGATATCTCAAACCCAAAATTTTAGCTGATTTATCATAAGCTTCTCCAACGGCATCGTCTAAGGTTTTGCCGAGTATTTCCATTTTAAAAAAGTTTGTAATCTTTACTATTTCCGTATGTCCACCACTAATGGTTAAACAGAGGAAAGGAAATGGAGGAACGCTATGTGTTGTGTCGTCAATAAAATGGGCTAAAATATGCGCTTGCATGTGATTTACTCCTATCAACGGAATTTGTAATGCCTGTGCTAAAGACTTCGAAAATGATGTTCCAACGAGTAAAGAACCCATCAAGCCAGGACCTTTGGTAAAAGCAATGGCAGATAGGTCTTTTTTTACGATATTTGCCTTTTGTAAAGCTTGTTGTACAACAGGTACAATATTTTGTTGGTGGGCTCGTGATGCCAATTCAGGAACGACACCTCCGTATTGAGCGTGTATTTCTTGATTTGCAACAACATTTGACAGCACTTTGTCGTTGTGTAATACAGCAGCACCGGTGTCATCACAAGACGATTCTATCGCTAATATGTAAACTGATTTTTTGATAAGCTATTAGCTTTAATTAAGGCATAAATTTTGTAAAAGTAAAAAGCAAAAATAAACATATCAATTGAGCATGACAAATTTTAATACACAAATAGATGATGAATAGAATACACGATATGTTAAATATAAAAAATAGTATTTAAACATTTGAAACGAGCATGTCTAATTTTATACGCAAGGGAATGACAAAAAATATTCTGCGCTTTCGCGTCTTAGCGGTAAAACATTCAGTCATATGAAACGGTTTTTTAAAATAACATTAAGAATAATTGCAGTACTTTTTATTTTACTGCTGTTATTAAGTGTTGTTTTTTCTTTTTCAAAGGTGCAGAGCAGTGTGGCAAAACGTCTTTCTAACTATGTCAATACTAAATATGATACTGATATAAACATACAAAAAGTTGATTTTTCTTTTACGGGTCAGATAAAACTAAAAGGTGTTTTTGTTAAAGACACACGTCAAGACACTATTATTTTTGCGAGAGACTTAAAAACATCATTTCTGAGTTTTGATAAATTATTAAAAGGTAAAATGCCTTTAAGTAAAGTATCTCTTTCTGATGTTACAGTTGTAATGCGGACATACAAAGGAGAAAAAAAAGATCAATTAAAACAATTTATTGAAAAATTAAAAACTAAGAAAACGGGAAACAAAGAATCTCATTTTCTATTAACTTCTGATCAGATAGTTCTAAACAATGGTAAATACAAAATAATTGATGAAAATAAAAAAGAGACTCCGATTGTTTCTTATCAAGCTATTTTTGGAAAAGTGAACAACTTTAAAATTAAAGGCACGGATATTTATGGTTCTTTAAGAGATTTACAATTTACTGACTTAAACGGGCTTAAGGTAGAGAATATGGCAACAGATTTTACCTATACTAAAACATATATTCATTTTTTAAATACCCATTTAATAACTTCATCATCTAAAGTAAATGCAGATATAAGAATGACCTATCAAGAAGGTGATTTAAAGGATTTTAAAAATAAAGTACACATTGAAGCAATTATTCCAAAAGCAGATGTTTCACTTAAAGATTTACGAGGCTTTTACAAGGAGTTTGGAACAAAAGATATTATACATTTTTCATCAAAAATAAAGGGTACACTAAATGATTTTACAACTGAGAATTTAAAATTATACTCTGACCAAAAATCAAAATTGTATGGTACTATTCGCTTTGTAAATAGTTTTAATGCGGCTAAGGGTTTTCAACTTATAGCTGATATTAATCGTTTGGAGTCTGATTATTATCATCTTAAAAATTTACTCCCAAATATTCTTGGAAAAACATTACCCGAGTCCTTTAAAGAATTGGGGCATTTTTCAATGTCAGGAAAATCCCATATTACCAATGATCTAATTGACGCAAAACTCAAAATACAATCAGATATTGGAAACATTCAATCAGATCTTTTAATACAAAACTTTGACAATATCAATCAAGCTACCTATCAGGGTATTATTTCTTTACGTGATATTCAGTTAGGAAAACTAATTCATGATCCTTTAGTGGGGAATTTTTCAATGGATGCAGATGTCGTAGGTAAAGGGTTTACATTAGAACATCTTAATACTCAGATAATTGGGAAAGTAACAAAACATCAATATAAAGGCTACACCTATAAAAATATTTATGTAGAAGGTAATGTGAAAGATAAGTTGTTCTCTGGAAAAATAAAAGCGAATGATCCAAATATCAAATTCAATTTTGAAGGCCTAGCTGATCTTTCGAAAGAGAAATATAAATTTGACTTTACAACACACATAGATTATGCTAATTTTAATAAACTCAATTTATTTAAAAGAGATAGTATCGCCATTTTAAAAGGTGATATAAAAATTGCAATGCAAGGGAATACGCTTGAAAATATGGTTGGAAATATTCAATTCAACAAGGCGACATACACCAATCAAATTCAAGATTATCATTTTAAAGATTTTAATATAACTTCAACAGTTAAAGATAGCGTTCAAACATTGACGATGAATTCAACAGATATTATCAATGGTCAAATGAAAGGACGGTTTATTTATAAAGAATTACCCAAGCTTGCTCAAAATGCTTTTGGCAGTATTTATACAAATTATATGCCTTTTGAGGTGAGCCCAAATCAATATTTAGATTTTCGTTTTAAAATATACAATCAGGTGGTAGCTGTATTTTTTCCCGAAGTAAAGTTCGGAACAAACACTTCGATTCGTGGAAAGATAGATTCTGATGAACAATTATTCAAGCTTACTTTTAAATCGCCAGAAATGTTGGTTTATGATAATTTTATTGAAAAAATACGACTTCAAATAGATAACAAAAACCCACTATTTAACACACAGCTTTCAGCTGATAAAATAGAAACAAAGCATTATAATTTAGCAGAGTTAGATTTAGTCAATATCACATTAAACGACACCTTACATTTTCGAACTGAATTTAAAGGAGGAAGTAGTTTAAAAGATAAATATAGTTTGGCTTTTTATCACACATTAAATGAAAATAATCAATCGATTCTAGGTTTTCAAAAATCAAATATTACCTTTAATAATAGAGATTGGACTCTTAATCCTGATGAAAATTTAAAGAATAAAATTGTTTATAACAACATTACAAAAAGAATTGATTATCACGATTTTTTACTGACCTCAGGAGAACAAGAACTCACATTTTATGGAGAACAACAAGGAGATGATATACAGAATTATAATATTGACTTAGAACGAATTAATTTGGCAGAAATAATGCCCGATATTAAGAATTTTGATTTCAAAGGTTTAGTCAATGGTGGTATTTGGATTGAAAAACGTAAAAATATGCTCATTCCTATGGCAGACGTTCAAATATTAGATTTTTATATTAATAATAAACTGCAAGGCGATTTAATCGGCGAGATAAAAGGAAGTGATTCTAATAAGAAATTTGAAATAGATATTATTCTTGAAAAAGAGAATTTTAATAGCATAGTTGCTGATGGTATAATAGATTTTAATCCAAAGAAACCTACTATTGATTTAGCTATTAACTTTGAGAATTTTCAATTAGATATTTTAAATGCTATTGGAAAAGGAGTGATCAATGATATTCGAGGTGAAGTTTCCGGAGAGGCAAATTTAGTTGGCTTATTACAAAATCCTGATTTTTCCGGAACATTATCACTAAATAATGCAGGTGTTTTTTTTCCATATATAAATGTAGATTATGCGTTTGAAGACAATAGTAAAGTTTTGCTAAACAATCAATCTTTTATCATTAGTGATGCTAAAGTATATGATACATTATTTGAAACAACAGGGAGCCTTTCAGGCAGTATTTCACATCGTTTATTCAAAAAATGGTTTTTAGATTTACAAATTAACACGAATAATCTGTTAACAATTAATACTCCGGAAGAAGAAAATACCCTTTTTTATGGCACAGGTTATTTAAAAGGAACAGCAACTTTTAAAGGAAGTATCGATAATGTAAATATTGCTATTAATGGAAGTTCTAACTCGGGTACAGAAATCATTATTCCAATGAGTGATTTGTTAACAGTCGAAACTTCAAAATTGATTCATTTTAAATTACCTCCGACAGATGATGTTACATCTATTTCAAGTTTACGTAAACAGATATCTCAAAGATTTAAAGGAGTGACAATGGATTTTAATTTGGGAATCACAAAAGATGCCACTATAAAAATTGTTATTGATCAAAGTACGGGAAGCTTTTTGCAAGGTAACGGAACAGGTGCTATTCAGATGGATATTGATACAAAAGGTACTTTTAATATGTTTGGTGATTATGTGGTTGATAAAGGATTCTATAATTTTAAATATGGCGGTATAATTAACAAGCCTTTTATTGTGAAAAAAGGAGGTAGTGTTTCGTTTAATGGTGACCCATATAAAGCCGAACTCGATATAGAAGCTGTTTATTCTACAAAGGCAAATCCTAAAGCAATCTTACCGGAATATGATAGTAATCGTCAAATTTCTGTAGATCTTATTACAAAATTAACGGGTGAGCTATTTAACTCAAAACAAGAGTTTGATATTCGTATTCCCAATGCTTCTATAGATTTACGCTCAGAGCTTGATTTTGTTTTAAACGATAAAGATACCGGTAATATGATGACACAATTTATCTCACTATTAGTCGCGGGTAGCTTCTATAACGAAGATAATAGGTTGAGTTATACCGGTTCAAGTCTCGGTAACGAAGGCTTAAACAGTGTTGCATCTGCAGTTTCAAATGCGTTGTTAAATATATTTTCTGATCCAGATGATAAGATTCAATTTGGGTTTGATTACACACAAGGAAATAAAATTATTGATACGGAAAACCAATTAGGTGTTTCTGTTGCTACTCGATTAGGAAAAAATGAAAGAATAATTATCAATGGTGAAGTAAATCTTCCCACAGGAAGTCAATCAAATGCTAATATTGCCGGTAATGTATCTGTTGAAATGCCTTTAAATAAAAAAGAAACACTTTTGATGAAGGTTTTTAACAGACAAAATGACCTTCAATTTACAGAGCAAGAAGAAGGTTATACACAAGGAATAGGTGTTTCATGGCAAGTTAATTTTGATAATAGAAAAGAATTGTTTGAAAAAATGGGACTTAAGAAAAGCAAAGAAATAGAACAGAAAAAGCAGGATAGTATCTATAGAAAGCAATCCCTTATTTTTAAAACCCCAAAGCCGACTAATTCAAAGTCTATTTAAATAAATTGAACGCTCTTTATAATAAACATTTTAATACATTCGTTATCTTATTATTAATTTGACAAAAACTAACAATATGTACAAAGCTTTAACCTTTATACTATTATTTTTCAGCACACTATTTGTGGAGGCGCAAATTGATTATACTAAGAATTGGGAAGACTTCTATTCTTATACCCATATTGTAGATTTTACACAAACAGACACACATATTATCGTGCTTTCGGATAATGCAATTTTTATTTATGATAAAGACTCCCAAGAATTTGAAAAAATATCTTCAATAAATGGTCTGTCTGGTCAAACAACAAGTGCATTTTATTATGATGAAAATTTAGATAAAATTGTGATTGGCTATGAAAATGGATTGGTAGAAATAATAGATGAAAACCGTTCTGTTACAATAAAACCGGATATTTTAAATTTTAGTATTACAGGTTCAAAACGTATAAATGATATTGCAGCTAATGGTTCAAATTTGTTTCTCTCTTTGCCTTTTGGCATTCTAACACTTGATTTGGAGACAAATAGCTTTGGTGATACCTATTTTATTGGGAATGCTTCATCAGAAGTGTCCGTGAATGAAATTGAAATATTTAATAATAAAATATATGCAGCTACAGAGAATGGAGTTTTTATAGCAGACCTAAACGAACCCTTCCTAGTTGATTCAGAAAATTGGACGCAACTTTTTTTAAATGATTTTTCGAATTTAAAAAGATTTAATAACAACATTTTTATATCCGAAAACCGAACTTTATATAGAATCGACAATGATAGCTTTTTAACTCCAATCAATACACAACCTCAGGCAATTAAAGACATTACAGCTACAGATGATTATTTGTGTGTGACTACCGATCTATATGTTAGAATTTATGATTCTAGTCTTTCGTTAGCTAATCAATCGGTATCAAATGAAGAAGATATTTTTCCATATAATGCAAATACAGCTCAAGTTTATGACAACAATCTATATATCGGAACAGAAAATTTCGGAATCCTAAAGAGCAGTCTTTCAACTATTGAAAATTTTGAAGAAATACATCCAGAAGGACCCATATCCAATAAAGTTTATTCAATAAGTTTACATAAAAATCATTTATGGGTCGTATATGGAGGAATGAGTAGTGGAGCGCAACCACTTTATATTGCAAAAGGAGCTAGCCATTATAATGGAGAGATTTGGGTGACAATACCCTATAAATCAGACGCAATAACGGAACGTGATTTGGTACATGTTAGTATAGACCCTTTTCAAGACAATAAAGTATATATAAGTTCCTATCTTAATGGTATGGTTGTTATCGAAAATAACGAAGTAGTTGCACATTGGGATGATACAAACACTCCTTTTGAAGGAGTTCCAGATTGGGGAGTAATACTTATTAGTGATAGTATTTTTGATAGTGAGGGAAATCTTTGGATAATGAATATAGCTGCTAGTGATCGATTGAAAAAATACAGCGCTTCGGGTGAATGGAGTGGTTATGATTTGAGTTCCTTATATTTAGGTGGTTATGGTATGAAAGGTATGCTCATTGACAAAACAGATAACATTTGGATGGGGACGCAAACGAGCGGTGCTTGGGCTGTGTCAAAGAATATTGATAAGATTAAGGCTTTAATAGAAAGTCAGTCTGCTGGAAATTTGCCGCATAACAATGTAAGAGCAGTTGCTGTTGATGATAACAACACAATTTGGATAGGAACAAGGCAGGGTTTAGTGATATTTAATAGTAGTACATCATTTTTTGATCAAGCAACTTATGCTGCAAAACCTGTAGTAATAGCCTCTGGTGAAGATGATGGATTTGGAATAGCGCTTTTGGGAACGCAAACAATTAATACAATTTGTGTAGATGGTGCTGATAATAAGTGGTTTGGTACGGAGACAGGAGGTGTATTGTACACGGATTCATCGGGTAAAGAAACTTTTCTGCATTTTGATAAATCAAATTCCCCTTTACCATCAAATAAAATTCTTAAAATTCAATTTGACGAAAACACAGGAAAAGTCTATTTTGCAACAGATATGGGTATTGTAGCATATGATAGTAATATCGCACCTTATGGTGAACATTTGGAAGAAGTTTATGCCTATCCAAACCCTGTATTAAAACAACACGATTTTGTTACTATTGATGGTCGTCATGGTACACATTTACCTAGTGGGTCTAACGTAAAAATTTTAGATGCTGCCGGCAGACTTGTATATGAAACCAATGTCGTTGCAGGTCAAGAACAATACGGTGGTAAAGTTACTTGGAATAAAACCAATTTAGCAGGTCGAAAAGTAGCTTCGGGTATCTATATTGTATTGTTGACTACCGATGATTCATCAGAGTCGGCAATGACTAAAATTGCAATTATTAACTAATGCTCTTGTGAAAATTGTTTTTAATTGAAGCGGTTTTTGCGCGTAGTTTGTAAACTTCAATTATGTATAAACAAATACTTGTTCTAATTTTTCTAAGTATCAGTTGCCAAACCCTTTTTTCTCAGAATATATTTAGTACAGACTATGAAAGTCAGGCTGATGTAAGTGTATATGTTGTTGATTACGAAAGTCAATGCGATTTAAAAGTCTATAAAGTCGCCTATTCTTCACAGGTAGGAAATAATGAAGGGAATTGGTTTTTTGTAGAATATGAAAGCCAATCTGATAAGAAAATATTTTTTGTAGATTATGAAAGTCAAGCAGACTTAAATATATATTTTGTGGACTATGAATCTCAAGCAGGTTGGCGAAAAAGAAATAAAATGTACTTAATGTATTAAAACCTTTCAAGATAGCGTTCAATATATTCCATTATTACGATATCAGGCTTTTCATTAAGAATCAATTCTTTATCAAAATTTTGTGACCAGATATAGGTGCATTCTCCAAATGTTTGGTTAAAATAAGGTATCAAGGCGCTAGCAAATGAATCTCTAAAGAGTAAAACTTTTAAGGATTTTTTTGGGTTTTTATAGCGACTTTCACTAATAGGCTTATCAGTATAAAAACCTGGAGTATCGATTTTAATAATTATATCATTAAAGTTAGGTTCAAGAGTTAGGTAGCGTTCTGTATCAGAAATATTTAGCATTGCAGATATGTCGCCACCGGTTTCATTTGATTCTATTCTGTATGAATCTAAGGTTAATTTTTCAATAGAAAAGTCTTTGTTCATCTCATCAATAATTGCTTGGTATGCATAAAATGCTCCTAATTCACTCCAATGAGAATCTAGTTTTCTAAAAAGAATGCCCTTGTCTTTTTTTGGTCTTAAATGCTTTTCAAGATCAATAATCTCAATATTGGTTTCCCCTTTCATAAAGTCTATCAATTGTTCTTTTCGGGTGGTTTTATAAGAATATTTAAATGGAAAATTCTCTTTATAAAGTGTGTGTTTATTTGGAACAATTGCAATATAAAAAGCTATTTTCTGATCTTCTAACCATTTTTTCCTTTTTAAAAGCCTTTCTTTTTTAAAAATCAATTCTTTTTCTGTAAAAAATTTTTTACCAAAACTTTCATCTATAACATTGCTAAACTTTTTTCCTAAAAATAAAAAATCATCCTTTCCTATAATAACTTTTTCAGGCTTTGGACTCTCGTGTAATACAGTGTATTTAAACTGCAAATATGCATTAGATAAAGTGTTTTTTAATCCAAAATTATCTTTGTAATAAGATTCTAACTCTCCCTTGAAAATGAGTAAATTATCTTTTTTAATTTTTGGAAATTCATCTTTTTTTCTATTTTCTGTATTGCTTATATTTTCCTCAGATTTTGTTATTTGAAACAAACTTGGCAACATAATTATTACTAAAAATGATAGTATAAGTAATTTGTCAATATGTTTCTTTTTTAATTGCATTAAAACCTAAAATATATAAAAGGATTATAAGTGTCTATAGCAATATATATAATTGAAATTATAAAAATAAATACAACAAGTACTTTTTTAAATAATCGAAAATTGATACTATTGAACTTTTTATTTAATATTTTTCGGCTATAAGGAATAGAGAATACAAAAGCTAAAACAAAGATAAATAGTACTTCCTTTGTTATATAGAACGATGTGTAATTAATATCCTGAACAAAATAAAATAAAAACATTTTTTCTAAATATTGAAAAGCTTCTGTTAACGTATTGGCTCTAAAAAAAACCCAAGAGATTACGATAACTAAAAGAGTATAAATATGTGCAATTGGTGCATATATTCTCTTTAAGATACTATTTAGACCTATTCTCTCAATAATTAAGAAAAATCCATGAAATGCTCCCCAAAAAATAAAATTCCAACTTGCTCCATGCCATAAACCTGTGATGAGAAAAACAATAGTTAAATTGATATAGGTCCTTGTATTCCCCTTTCTATTACCGCCAAGTGATATGTAAAGGTAATCTCTAAACCAAGTAGAAAGCGATATGTGCCATCTTCTCCAAAATTCACGAATAGATTTTGAAATATATGGATAATTAAAATTTTCTAAAAAATCAAAACCAAACATCTTTCCCAAACCAATAGCCATATCAGAATAGCCTGAAAAATCAAAATAAATTTGAAAGGTATAGGCCATTATGCCAATCCAAGCTGCCAAAGTCGAAAGATCATTTAGAGGCATCTCAAATGCTGCATCAGCAACATACGCAAGATTGTTAGCAATAATCATTTTCTTAGCAAGACCGATGATAAATCTTTCAACTCCTTCGCTAAATTGACTAATGTTTTGTGTTCTATGTTGTAGTTGTTTGTGTATGTCAATATAACGTACTATTGGTCCTGCAATTAATTGTGGAAAAAGGGTAACATAGGTTGCGAAATCAATAATATTATGATTTGCTTTAATATTTCCACGATATACGTCAATAGTATAAGACATGGTTTGGAATGTAAAAAAACTAATTCCCAAAGGAAGTATAATATTTGGAATACTACTGCTTACATAGTCAAACCCGAGAAATTGAGCAAGTGAATAAAAGTTTTCATAAGCAAAACTTGCATATTTAAAATAGGACAAAAAAGAAACATTGGCGATTATGGATAATAGAAGCCCCAGCCTTTTTTTTCCTTTTTCAATAATGATACCAGCTGAGAAATCGATTAGAGTTGATACAATAATAAGTAAAACTAGTTCTCCTTCTCCAAAAGAGTAGAAAGCCAGACTAACTAGTAATAAGCACAGGTTTTTTAGTTTTTTTGGTGTAAAATAATACACCAAAAGCACAAATGGAAGGAATAAAAATAAAAAAATTGCACTACTAAAAAGCATAAATAACTTCTTTTAAAGAGTATAGATATTTAAAGTTCATTTTTCTGTTCTTCGTATTGAAAAGTTATGAATGGATTACTATCTATTATAAATATCTTGAACATCGCTTTATGTTGTTGCAAGTTTACTCAAAAAAATAGAATATATCTTATTTTTTATTTTAATCTCATCTCCTTATATTTTTCAACAACAGCATTATGCGTTACTGTTCTATTTTCAAAATATTGAATTAAAAAATCCTTTTCTTTCTTTGTAGCATCCAATAGTTTGATAATATTGTTAAGATGCAGTTTCATATGTCCTTTTTGAATACCGGTAGTTGTCAAGGCGCGTAAAGCGGCAAAATTTTGGGCTAAACCAGCGGTAGCAGTAATTTGCATTAATTCTTCAGCACTAGGATGTTGTAAAAGTTCTAAAGATAATTTTGCCAATGGATGCAGTTTCGTCAAGCCACCAACAGTTCCCAAAGCCAATGGTATTTCCATCCAAAATTTAAATATTCCATCAGTTATAGCAGCATTACTCAAGCTACGATACTGTCCATCACGAGATGCATAAGCGTGTACGCCGGCTTCTACGGCTCTAAAATCATTTCCGGTTGCCAATACCAAGGCGTCAATGCCATTCATAATTCCTTTGTTATGTGTCACTGCACGATGAGGTTCTACATTCGCAATTTGTATGGCTTGAATAAACTTATTGGCATATAACTCCGCATTATTTTCGTAGAGTTCTTCAACCAGACAACCCACTTCGACTCGTACTAAACATTCCGGGACATAATTAGATAATATGCTCATCACAATTTCTATGTCAGGTCTCTTAAATTCGTTAGCGATGGCTTCCAAACACGAATTGATAAAATTTGCGCCCATACTATCTTTTGTCTCAAAAGTTGCATGTATTTGATAGTAATTGGCTAATTCTTTAGTTTTATTACGTAATTCAATATCAATAATTCCGCCACCTCTTTTACGCATGTTTTGGGTAATGGGTTCTGTAGCACGTAGCAATTGTGGTTTCATTTTATTAAAATAAAATTGCAAACCGGCTGCATCGCCATCATACATAAAATGGACTTGCCCTACTTTAGTTGTAGCGATTATTCTAGTTTTAAAACCACCTCTTGAACTCCAAAATTTGGCAACCATAGAAGCGGCAGCTACTACAGAACTTTCCTCGACTACCATTGGAAGCGTATAATTTTTGTCGTTTATGACAAAATTAGGAGCAATAGCAAAGGGGAAATAAAAATTAGACAATGTATTTTCAATAAAATCATCGTGGAGTTCTTGCAAAACCCTATGGTCATTCCAGTATTGTTGTAAAGTTTCTTTGGCTACAATAGGTTTATCGAAATAATTATCAGTAAGCCAATCAATTTTTTCTTGTTTGGTGAGTTTTGAAAAACCGGAGATTATCTTTGACATTGTTTTTATTACTTTTACAAACACAAAAGTACACGAATTTATTTATTTTGTAAAGATTATTATGCCTCGTAAAAAATTTAAAAATAAATACCGTATTGAATCAGTCCGACTTCAAAATTGGGATTATGGATGGAATGGGGCATACCATATTACTATAAAAACAAAAAATAATTATCATTACTTTGGAAGTATTATTGAGAAGAATATGGTTTTATCTGAAATTGGAAAATTGGCAAAAAAATATTGGTTTGAAATTACCAAACATTTTCCGCATACCATTTTGGATAAAATGATTATTATGCCCGATCATGTCCATCTGTTGATTTGGATAAATAACCCAAATAATAAAATAAAAAAAACCGTTGTAATGGATAATGATATTGTAACGGATAATGATATTGTAATGGATAATGATATTGTAACGGATAATGATATTGTAACGGATAATGTTATTGTAATGGATAGACACAAGGCATGCCTTGTGTCTAACAATGACATCGTGTCTAACAATGACGTTGTGTCTAACAACGACGTTGTGTCTAACAATGACCAATCAGCAGAAAAAACCCAAAAAAAAACAATAGGTCAAAAACGATTTCAAAATCAGGGAAAACATACTGTTTCAGCAATAATCGGATCCTATAAATCTGTAATAACAAAAAATGCCAGAAAAATAAATCCAAAATTTGGATGGCAACCCTTGTTTTATGACCAACTAATTCGTGACGAACATTCATTAAAACGTGTTAGAAACTATATTATAAACAATCCAAAAAATTGGAATAAATAATTATTATAATGATTTCAGATAAACAATTTCAAAAAGAATTACAACTTATTATTACGAATGCTATTCGAGAGGATATTGGACCCGGAGATTATAGTTCTTTAGCTTGTATCCCAAAAGAAGCTAAAGGGAAAGCAAAACTCTTAGTAAAAGCCGATGGCATTATTGCAGGAATTGACTTTGCAAAAATGATATTTGAACATGTAGATAAGAATTTAATTTTTGAATCCATTCTTAAAGATGGCGATATTGTAAAATATGGCGATATTGCTTTTTATATATCCGGAAGTTCACAAAGTATTTTAAAATCTGAAAGATTGGTGCTCAATGCCATGCAGCGCATGAGTGCAATTGCCACAAAAACAGCTCAATATGTTGAGAAATTAAAAGGGACAAAAACAAAAATACTCGATACTCGTAAAACAACTCCAGGGATTCGAGCTCTAGAAAAATGGGCAGTTAAAATTGGAGGTGGCGTCAATCACCGCTTTGCTTTATACGATATGATTATGCTTAAAGACAATCATATCGATTTTGCCGGAGGTGTTACTCAGGCTATTGAAAAAACCAAAAACTATTTAAAAGAGAATAATTTGGATTTAAAAATTATTGTTGAAGCACGTGATATAGATGAAATAAAAAGCATTTTAAAAGCAGGTGGTGTATATCGTATATTGATTGATAATTTTAATTACGAAAATACGCGTAAAGCAGTCGCTTTAATAGGTAATCAATGCCAAACAGAATCATCAGGTGGCATTACCTTAGAAACTTTAAAACCTTATGCCAATTGTGGAGTAGATTATATCTCATCTGGTGCACTGACACACTCTGTATATAATATGGATTTGAGTTTGAAAGCAATTTAATCTACGATTTACGATTTACGATTATTCGATTACCCAGAACATCACTATAATTCATACACTAGCCTGAGTATTTTAAAATCATCAAATCGTCAAATCAACAAATCAACAAATCAATAAATCCAAGCTATAAAACGCTCCTTTATTTTCCTTAACTTCTAAGGACTGTTTAACAATGAGGTAAGCACATGAGTTCAGGTTACGCAACTCTATTATTTGGGGAGATAAGACTACTTTTTTGTATAATTTCTCTGTATCTTCATAGATGTAATTCAAATGATCTAAGGCTCTTTTTAAACGTTCATTTGAACGAACAATTGCCACCAAATCTGTCATAATGT
>JAUVOS010000197.1 GCA_030599055.1 Lutibacter sp. | reverse complement strand
CATCATTTACTCCGTAATCATGGTCATCCCAGACTCCATTGATATCTGTGTTCTTGATAAAGTTTTTATAAATAGGTTTGTTGTTTTGATTTTCATAGCTCTTTGCCAAAGTATCCATATTCTCAGTATCACAATAGATGTTGTCACCGCCCCAAATCCAAACATCGGGTGTATGTTCTAGAATAGCATTCCAGAAAGGATTTGTCTTTCTTTGGTTATTTCCCGATCCAAAAGCAATTGTAAAATCTGATTTTTCAAAATGTATTGTATCTGTTTGTGAAATCGGAATATTGTTTTTTTGTGTTTTACAGGCAAAAAAACTGAGTGGTATAAAGAGGTAAAGAAAATATTTAATTGACATTGTTTTGTGATTTATTACACAAAAGTACTGCTTATGAATTGATTCTTAATTCGAATTCTGATATTTAAGAAATAATATGTAACTCTATTCATCCGTAGGAGTTTTTTAAAATGTATTTTACGCAAAGGTCCGTAAAGGAATTAGGATGATTTTTGAAATGCAAAAGAACGCAAAGTTTTATGAATGCAAAGCATTCATTTCTTCGCGAGCTTTGCATAATATAATAGTTTTAAAGGCTTTGCGTTCCTTGCGAGAAAAAATTAAAAGTGGCTGAACAGTTACAATAATATATAAATCTCATATCGTAAATCTCAAATCGTAAATCCTAAATCCTAAATCGTAAATTTGTATATCTTTGCCACCTATGACACCCGAAGAATTTTTAATAGTAAAAGAAATACTAGCAATACCCAAAAACATTGTGATAGTGCCCCATCGAAATGCAGATGGAGACGCCATTGGTTCTTCCCTAGGGATGTACCATTATTTGACTGCTAAAAATCATCGTGTAAAAGTTGTGAGTCCTAATAACTATCCTGATTTTTTAAAATGGCTTCCCGCAACGGAAACGGTTTTAAAATTTGACTATCAAAATACACAGTCAAGAAGAGCTATTGATAAAGCAGATATTATTTTTCTTTTAGATTTTAATGAATTAAGTCGTGTTGGCTCAGATATGCAGGGATATCTAGAAAAGTTTAAGGGAATTTTTATTATGATTGATCATCATCAGCAACCAAGCGATGTGGCCGATTTTTTATTCTCTGACACTAAAATTTGTGCAACAGCTCAAATGGTGCATCATTTCATCGAAAATATTGAGGATATTGACTTGATTAATCAGGAAACAGCAACTTGTCTATATACCGGAATCCTCACCGATACTGGTTCTTTTAGATTCCCAAACACCACAGCAACTACACATAGAATTATAGCAAGTTTAATTGAAAAAGGAGCTGATGGTGCAAGAATTTACAACAATATATACGATACAAATTCTTATGGGCGTTTGCAATTATTGGGGCAAGCATTAAAAAACTTAAAGCGAGTTGACAACTACAATACCGCATACATTACACTTACAGAAGAAGAGAAAAATAAATATGATTTTCAAAAAGGAGATACCGAAGGTGTTGTAAATTACGCATTATCCATTAAAAATATTATTTTTGGTGCTATATTTATTGAAGACAAGGAGCAAAAGATTATTAAAATATCTTTTCGTTCCAAAGGAAATTTTTCGGTAAATCAATTTTCAAGAAATCATTTTGATGGAGGAGGACACGATAATGCAGCAGGTGGGCGTTCTGAAGAAACTATGGAAAAAACCATTGAACGTTTTTTAGATTTATTGCCACAATACAAAGACGCTTTAAACAATTCGTATGAAGATTAGTTGGGTGATTCTTATCAGTAGTTTAATGTTGATTTCTTGTCGAAATCCAAAACCACGTCAGCCTGTTATGCGAACAGGAAAGGTTGATATGTCTGAGTCGATTGCTTTTAATAAAGACTTACTGAAACACGAAGAACAATTGTTTAAAATTTTTATGGAACATGATACCATACATACATATATCAATTCGCATAGTGGCTTTTGGTATGCGTATGAAACTGAAAAAATTGAAGATTCTATCACACCTATTAAAGGTAATGAGGTTACTTTCTTATACGATGTGAAATCTGTTGATGGTACAACTATTTATTCCCATGAAGAATTAAGCGAAAAAACCTATATTATTGATCAACAAGAATTTATACAAGGTGTTCAAGAAGGAATAAAATTGATGAAAGTTAATGAAAAAGTTTTATTTTTGCTTCCGTCCTTAAAGGCATATTCGTACCATGGTGATGATGATAGAATTAAATCGAATACTCCATTAATTATAACAGTAGAATTACTAGAAATTAATAATAACTAATAAACAAATAGATCAGATATGAAAAATTTTAAAGTATTGTTTTTTTTATTCCTTGCGGTATCTCTAATTACTTGTAAATCGGCAAAATATCCAAGTTTAGACGATGGGATGTATGCAGATATCCAAACGAATAAAGGAGACATTGTAGTGCAACTAGAATTTGAAAAAACACCAGCAACGGTCGCAAATTTTGTTTCTTTAACCGAAGCTAATAATACATTTGTAGATGAGAAATATAAAAACAAAAGGTATTATGATGGTGTTAAATTTCACCGTGTTATTAAAGATTTTATGATTCAATCTGGTGATCCATTGGGAACAGGTAGCGGTGGCACCGGATATAAATTTGGTGATGAATTTCCTGTTGATAATGAAGGGAATTTCCTAATGACACATGACGGAGCAGGAGTTTTATCTATGGCAAACTCTGGCCCCAATACAAACAGTAGTCAATTTTTCATTACCCATAAAGAAACGCCACATTTAGATGGTAAGCATAGTGTATTTGGACATGTGGTAATCGGACAAAATGTAGTAGATAGTATTGTGCAAGGTGATGTAATTAACAGAATTGATATCATCAGAAATGGAAGTGCAGCCAAGAGTTTTGATGCTCCAAATGTATTCGACAAACATATCAAAGTTTTTGAGGAAAAGATGAAAAAGAAAGTTGAAGAACGAAGACTAATGCAAGAGAGTGCTGAAAAAGCAAAAGAACAAATGAGTGAATTTATTAAAGCTAATAAAGTAAAAGCAAAAAAATTAGCATCAGGTTTACGTATGATAACTACCGAAAAAGGAAGTGGTGTAAAACCGAAAACCGGAAGCCAAGTCTTTATTGATTATGCGGGTTTTTTAGAAGACGGTAGTTTATTTGGCACTTCAGTATTAAGTACTGCAAAAAGATTTAATATGTATGATGAACGCTACGAACAATCTAATAAGTATCATCCATTTTCAAGAATTTACAGTAAAAAAGCACAATTAATACCTGGTTTTAGAGAAGGAATGCTCAATATGGATTATGGAGAAAAAGCAATATTGTTTATTCCTTCACATTTAGCCTATGGTGAGAAAGGTGCAGGAAACGTAATTCCTCCAAATGCTGATCTTGTTTTTGAAGTTCAAATTATTGATGATTCTAATCAAAAATAAAAATAGCTAGAGATTATTTTTTAGCATATAAATCTAACAAAAAAGAGGCCACTTCATAGGGAGTGGTTTTCTTTTTTGCTAAAAGTAAGAGTTGATTTCTAAGCTCTTTTTTAATCTCTGAGTTTGAGAAAAATTGAGATTTAAGATTTTCATTTATAGTATCAAAAAGCCAAAATTCCTCTTGTTCTTGTCGTTTTTGGTCAAAGGATTTATTTATTTTCGTTTTTTTAATATAGCTATCTATTAAATGCCAAACTTCGATTATTCCTGTGTCGTGCAAAGCACTACAAGTAAGTACCTTTGGTTGCCAACTATTACTTTTTAACGGATATAAATGCAATGCATTTTCAAAAGCGGTTTTTGCTATTTTTGCAGCGTTTATGTTTTCTCCATCTGCTTTATTGATGACAATACTATCTGCCATTTCAATTATGCCTCGTTTAATGCCTTGTAATTCATCACCGGCACCTGCTAATTTTAGGAGCAAAAAGAAATCTACCATTGAATGTACCGCAGTTTCACTCTGTCCAACTCCTACAGTTTCAATAAGAATTACATCAAAACCGGCAGCTTCACATAAAAGAATTGTTTCTCGAGTTTTTTTTGCTACACCACCTAAATTAGCTCCGGAAGCTGAAGGTCGGATATACACATTAGGATTTTGCACTAAGGTTTCCATACGTGTTTTATCACCTAAAATACTTCCTTTGTTGATACTGCTACTAGGGTCAACAGCTAATACCGCAACTTTTTTTCCTAGTGTTGTAAGATGATTTCCTAAAGCTTCAATAAAAGTGCTTTTTCCCACGCCGGGAACTCCAGTAATGCCAATTCTAACACTATTTCCTGAAAAACCTAAACAAGATTTGACAATCTTCTGCGCTAAGTCTTGATGTTTTAAATTTTTACTTTCAACAAGTGTAATGGCTTTACTTAAAAGGGAAATATTGCCTTTTCTGATTTTATCAAGATAAGTTTTGGCAGTATGCTCTTTTCCGCGTTTCGCCTTAATTTTAGCTACCGAAGAACGACTGGTTTTATCAGGAGGATGAATACCATCTACTTCGTTTAAAGCGCT
>JAUVOS010000002.1 GCA_030599055.1 Lutibacter sp. | reverse complement strand
TTGAGGAACACTTAAACCACCACTTGTAGAAGCATATACTGATTGAAGGTGATTTCTTCTAATGTTAGTTCCAAGAACTCCTTTTAAATTAATTTTATCTGTCAGATTCTTGTCATAATTTAGCATTAAATCATAATTCGTTTCTTTATTTTGAATATCTCTTCTACCGTAACCTGAATCAACATCTCCACGACTTATCCCAAAATTACCTGGAACACTACCGTTAGCTCTTCTTTCTTGTTGTAACTCAGAATAAGTATCAGTAGCTACTCTACCCATTACACTCAACCAGTCATTTAATTTATAGTTTAACGAAACATTACCAATTATTCTATCTCTATAATCATCTTGGAAGTTTTCATATCGTGTCCAATAAGGATTATCCCAAAAAATAGGAGCAGATCCTGATGCAGATGTAGCTGGGTTCCATGTAACATTCCTGTCGGTTGCAAAATAAATATCTTTTTGTTGTTTAAGGTCAACATTAGTTTGCCACCACTGTTTAAACATTCCAATAATATTGTCATTATAACCGGTGGAGTTACGTCCTAAACCATCCGTTCTTACGTAATTGGCATAACCAGTTGCAGTTAATTTACTGTTCAGATCAAATGTACCACTAAAAGAAAAGTTGTGTTTTTTTAACGAACTATTTGGCATTAATCCAGATTGATCAAAATTTGTATAGTTTAATCTATAGGAACCTTCATCAAACCCTTTGTCAAAAGAAACGGAGTTAGTATAGGTAATAGGCGTTTCGAAAAATGTTATTGGTCCATTTTCAGCATTTATCCACGGAGTTGCCGTACGATAATTAGGTGAATCAGGATCAAAAGAATCCCATTGATAAACCATTAAGTTAGGGTCAAATGCGGCACCATAAGATCCGTCTTCTGTATACAGAGCTACTTGATCGTCATTTCCATCACCTGTAACATCTTCTATATACCAATGAGCATCAGGCCCGTCGTAGTAATGACCGTAACCTGCACCATATTGTGTTTGATATTTTGCAAATGTACTGGTGTCAATTTTACCTAAAGTAACTCCTGAATTTACTGTAATTCCAACTCCTTTAGCATTTCCACCTTTTTTTGTAGTTATCATAACTACACCATTTGCAGCTCTTGAACCATACAGCGCGGAAGCAGCAGCACCTTTTAAAATATTAATTGATTCGATGTCCTCAGGATTTATATCTGAAGCAGTATTTCCGTAATCATAGTAACCTCCAGATGCTTGAGCTTGCCCATCAGAATTAGAATTCATGTTACTAATTGGTACTCCATCAATTACAAAAAGCGCTTGATTACTACCAGTAAGAGAAGCATTACCTCTAATTACAACATTTGTTGAACCACCCATGTTGTTATTCTTTCGTATTTGAATACCTGAAGCTTTACCAGATAAAGCATTTATGAAATTTCCACTTTTGGAATTGGTAATATCATCACCCTTTACTTCTTGTGTTGCATATCCTAAAGATTTTTTATCTCTGGATATACCTAAAGCAGTTACAACCACTTCATCAAGAATGTTACTTCCAGCCATAAGCACATCAATAATGTTAGTGCTTCCTACTGTTTTAAAAACGGCTTCCATACCTACATAGCTAAACTGAAGAACATCACCTTCGCTTGCTGTTAATGTGTATCTACCATCAAAATCTGTCTCGGCACCCGTTGAGGTTCCTTTGATTAATACACTTACTCCAGGTAATGCGCCAGAATCATCCGAAACAGTTCCCGAAACAGTTTTTTGTGCAAAAGCAAATTGCACAGTAAACGCCAGTAATAGCGTTAAAATTCCATTAAACTTTGTTTTCATCATATTAGTTATTTGAATTAAGTTTAACAAAAGTCCTAAATTTATGTTAATAAAACTAATTTTAGTCAAAATATTTTAAAAAAAATGTAAACATGGTACTTATATTACATAGTATTCGATGATAATTCAATCGTTGCTAGTTAGCTAAAACATTTTTAAAATGTTTGAGTGAGCTTTAAGTGAAGTTTTGAATTATTAAAAGAAAAGGCATTTCTATTTGTGTTCCCAATAACATATTGTATTCCCAAATTTCCTACTTTGGTATTTTGTGTAAATCCTAAACCAAAACTATAGGTAGTCAATAGTGTGGAGTGGAGTTTGTTTTTTAAAATCCCTAAATCTATAATCCCTGACAGATAAGAGGTTTCATTTATCAAATAATTGTATTCGGTATTTAAAAAAGAATAGCCGGAAGCTAGCAAACTATTTTCATCAAAACCTCTGATACTATTACTACCTCCAATTCGATACAATTCGTTTTCTAAATAACCTTCGGATAGTAATAATTTTGTGCTGTTTTTTAAAACGATGTTTTGTCGTTGGGAGATACTGATTAAATAAAGAAAATAATTACGAATTTTATGTTGTTGAAGTTGCTCCCTTTTTCCTTGAGTAACTTGACTATACAGATGAATTTTTTGATTGAATATCAAATGATAATTGGGTCTGGTATAGCTGTACGAGATTCCATAAAAAACACTTGAGAAATCAACAATGTCTGTTGCAGTTTGACTGGCTATTTTATTTGAACGCTTACTCTCAAGTACAAAGCCAACTCTGTGGCTTGTTTCTAATTGGTAGTCAGCAATTAAGTGATTTGATATATTTAAAAATGTAGTATCTTGTTTGTAAATATCAAAATCATAACCTACCGAAAAAGCACTATTAAATATAAAAGGAGTTTTTAGAGATAGTTTTAAAGACTGTGATCTGTCTTGAGTTGATAACCACTTTAATTGTAAACTCTCACCTTGATTTAATGAATTTAATAACTTTATATCGAGATTGCCATAGAGTTGTAATTTTTTAATATGTGGAGAAGTAGAAAAGCCCACTAATCCATCAAAAAAATTGCTTTTTTCTCTTTTTAAATACAAATATAAAGTGGTGCTGTCTTTTTCAAAAAGTATTTCCGGTTTTTTTATTTCAGATACAAATGCTGTTGTTTGAATTATTTTAGAAATTTGTGTTATGGTTTTTTTATTAAAAGGCTCATTAAGGTCAATTTTTAGAGCTTGCTTAACAAACGACTTTGGAAAAGAAGGATATCCTTTGATAATAATTTTATCGATATTTCTTTCACCATTTTTATTGATGATTAAATCTGCAACAATAAGATTTTCGTATTTAGTAATATTATCTAATTGAATACTAACAAAAGGGAAACCCTTGTTTTGATAAAACGCTGTTAATTGGTTGATGAAGAGAGCAGTATTCGTAAAAGATGTTTCATAAGTAATAGAATCTTTAAGTGATAGATTCAACTCTTTAGCTAAGAATGAAATGTCTGGATGGGTGAATCTGATTTTATCAATTGACCTGTTTATCTCAAATCGAATGTAATAGAGACTGTCATTTTGGTAGGTGCTGTCAATTTTATGCTGGATAAAGCCTTTGTGATTTAGCTTTTCTCTAAATGTTTTTATTTCAACAATGTAAACAGAGTCATTTTTAATTTCTTTCGGATAATCAATTAGTTGAATGATTGTGTTAGAATTTACATCTGAACCTTCAATTTTTAACAACTTCGTGTTCTGTGAAAAAACAGTTTGGTAAATACTTAATAAAAACAGTGTATATATATATGGTGTATACTTCAAAAAATTATTGTTTTGATAAAGGTGTTACAAAATCCAAATAACACAACACATTTGCTGTGTTCTTAATCGCTCCAAACGGTATGTTATGCGTTGATTAATAAAAACTGTCTATGGCGTGTCGTGTATTGCGTTAAGCATATCGGAAACACGCAAATTTACATTTTAAAAATCATTAGAAGAATAATCAGAAACATATTTGATAATCAAAATATTTGTTTTACATTTGCAAACTCTTAAAAACAAAGAGAAAAGTAAAGACGTGATACGTCATGTCTAAAGAAAACGTAAATAATCACAACTTTAGTATGCCAACCATACAACAATTAGTACGCAAAGGAAGAACCAAAACAACTAAGAAGAGCAAATCGGCTGCTTTGAATTCTTGTCCACAAAGACGTGGTGTATGTACTCGTGTTTATACTACGACACCGAAAAAACCAAACTCAGCTATGCGTAAAGTAGCTAGGGTTCGTTTGACTAACGGTAACGAAGTAAACGCATATATACCAGGTGAAGGGCACAATTTACAAGAGCATTCGATAGTATTAGTTAGAGGAGGAAGGGTGAAGGATTTGCCAGGAGTTAGATACCACATCGTTCGTGGTGCGTTAGATACTGCCGGAGTAGAAGGTAGAACACAACGTAGATCTAAATACGGAACCAAACGCCCTAAGAAGTAAATAGTTTATTTAATACGTTAAATATAAAGATGATGTCGCTTTAAATACTTGAATTTATCAAGTAAGAGCTGTTACTCTGAATAATTAACAAATAATTTTTTTCAATAATGAGAAAAAGAATAGCGAAAAAAAGGATTCTGTTACCAGATCCTAAGTTCAATGACCAGTTAGTTACAAGATTTGTAAACAACCTAATGTGGGACGGGAAAAAATCTGTTGCATTCAATATTTTTTATGATGCAATGGACATCGTTGACCAGAAAAATCAAGACGAAGAAAAAACACCTATAGAAATTTGGAAAGAAGCTTTGTCTAATATTATGCCGCAGGTAGAAGTAAGAAGTAGGAGAGTTGGTGGAGCAACCTATCAGATTCCTAGACAAATTAGACCGGATAGAAAAGTATCCATGGCCATTAAATGGTTAATTAGTTTTGCGAGAAAGCGTAATGAAAAAACCATGGCTCAAAAATTAGCCGCAGAAATTTTAGCTGCTGCAAAAGAAGAAGGAGCTGCTGTAAAAAGACGAATTGATACACATAAAATGGCGCAGGCAAATAAAGCCTTCTCACACTTTAGATTTTAAGGAATGGCAAGAGATTTAAAATATACGAGAAATATTGGTATTGCAGCACATATTGATGCTGGAAAGACTACCGTTACGGAACGTGTATTATACTATACAGGTGTCAGTCATAAGATTGGTGAGGTACACGATGGAGCCGCTACAATGGACTGGATGGAGCAAGAGCAAGAACGAGGTATTACCATTACTTCTGCAGCAACACATTGTGAATGGTTGTATGAAGATAAAAATTATGCCATCAATATCATAGATACTCCTGGTCACGTTGATTTTACTGTTGAAGTAGAACGTTCTTTACGTGTTTTAGATGGAGTAGTAGCGTTGTTTAGCGCGGTTGATGGTGTTGAACCACAATCTGAAACAGTATGGAGACAAGCAGATAAATATAAAGTTCCTCGTTTAGGTTTTGTCAATAAGATGGACCGTCAGGGAGCCGATTTCTTTGCAGTTTGTAAACAAATTAAGGAGATGCTAGGTGGTAATTCAGTACCCTTGCAAGTACCAATTGGTGCAGAAGAACATTTTAAAGGAGTTGTTGATTTAATATCAAAAAAAGCAATTATTTGGAATGAAGAGGATATGGGGATGACTTTTAAAGAAATTCCAATTCCAGAAGACTTGCTAGATGATGTAAATAAATATAGAACGGAGCTAATTGAAGCAGTTGCAGAATATGACGATGAACTTTTAGAAAAGTTCTTTGATGATGAGGATTCAATCTCTGAAGAAGAAATAATCGCTGCACTCAGAGCTGCGACTATGGATATGAGTATTATTCCTATGATGTGTGGCTCTGCCTTTAAAAATAAGGGAGTACAAGCTATGTTAGATGGTGTTATGCGCTTTTTGCCTTCACCAATAGATATTGAAGCTATTGAAGGGACAAATCCAGATACAGAAGAACCTGAAACTAGAAAACCAAGTGTTGATGATCCGTTTGCGGCATTAGCCTTTAAAATTGCAACAGACCCTTTTGTAGGTCGTTTAGCATTTTTTAGAGTTTATTCGGGATATCTTGATGCAGGCTCCTATATATACAATAACCGATCGGGAAAAAAAGAACGTATTTCTCGAATCTACCAAATGCATGCAAATAAGCAAGAACCTATTGATAGAATCGAAGCAGGAGATATAGGCGCAGGTGTTGGATTTAAAGACATACGAACAGGTGATACATTAACAGATGAAAAACACCCAATTGTTTTAGAATCTATGACATTCCCTGATCCTGTAATTGGTATAGCAGTTGAACCAAAAACAAAAGCAGATGTCGATAAATTAGGTGTTGGTTTAGCAAAATTATCTGAAGAAGACCCAACATTTGTGGTGAAAACTGATGAAGCTTCAGGGCAGACTATTATCTCTGGAATGGGTGAATTACACCTAGAGATTATCGTTGATCGTTTAAAGCGAGAGTTTAAAGTTGAAGTAAATGAAGGACAACCACAAGTTGAGTATAAAGAAGCTTTAACCACAGAAATAAAACACAGAGAAGTTTATAAAAAACAATCGGGTGGACGCGGTAAATTTGCAGATATCATATTCAATATTGGACCGATAGATAAAGATTTTGAAGGAGAAGGTTTACAGTTTGAAAACAAAGTAAAAGGAGGTAATATTCCAAAAGAATTTGTCCCTTCTGTAGAAAAAGGCTTTAAGGCAGCCATGAAAAATGGTCCACTAGCAGGATTTGAAATTGATACGATGAAAGTAACCTTATTAGACGGTTCATTTCACGCAGTCGATTCAGATCAATTATCGTTTGAATTAGCTGCTAAGTTAGGTTTTCGAACCGTTGCAAAAAGTGCCGGAGCTGTTCTGCTAGAACCAATAATGAAATTAGAAGTAGTTACGCCGGAAGAGAGTATGGGTTCCATCGTTGGAGATTTAAACAGAAGAAGAGGCCAAGTACACAGTATGGATGACAGAGCTGGAGCAAAAGTGATTAAAGCAACCGTACCCTTATCAGAAATGTTTGGATATGTTACAACTTTAAGAACACTTTCGTCAGGTAGAGCGACCTCTACTATGGAATTTTCTCATTATGATAAGATTCCAACTAATTTGGCAGAAGAAGTAATAGAAAAAACAATAGGATAAAAATAATTCTGAATTCTAAATTCTGAATTCTAAATTCTAAAAGATGAGTCAAAAAATTAGAATAAAATTAAAATCATACGATTACAACTTAGTGGACAGATCTGCTGAAAAAATCGTAAAAACAGTAAAAAGCACGGGAGCTATTGTCAATGGTCCGATACCTTTGCCAACAAAGAAGAAAATCTTTACTGTATTGCGTTCACCGCACGTGAACAAAAAATCTAGAGAGCAATTCCAATTGAGTACTTTTAAAAGGCTCATTGATATATATAGTTCTTCATCAAAAACAATTGATGCTTTGATGAAATTAGAATTGCCAAGTGGAATAGAAGTAGAAATAAAAGTATAACAAAATCAGAATTCAGAATTCAGAATTAAGAATTTACATATATGTTGGTTCAATTCTGCATTCTACATTCTGCATTCTAAATTAAATAAAATGTCTGGGTTAATAGGTAGAAAAATAGGAATGACTAGTCTTTTTGACGAAAACGGTAAAAATATACCGTGCACTGTCCTTGAGGTAGGTCCATGTGTTGTTACCCAAGTCAGAACCGAAGAGGTTGACGGGTATAATGCCGTACAATTGGGTTTCGATGACAAGAAAGAAAAACAGACGACTAAAGCTTTAGAAGGTCACTTCAAAAAAGCAGGTACGTCTGCAAAAAAACGAGTTGTTGAGTTCCAAGGGTACAAAGAAGAATACAAAATAGGAGATACATTAACAGTAGATTTCTTTGTCGAAGGTGAATATGTTGATGTTGCAGGGATTTCTAAAGGAAAAGGATTTCAAGGTGTGGTAAAGCGTCATGGCTTTAAAGGAGTTGGAGATGCTACACACGGTCAACACAACCGTTTAAGAGCGCCGGGTTCATTAGGCGCCTCATCCTATCCATCACGTGTATTTAAAGGAATGCGCATGGGTGGAAGAATGGGTGGAAGTAAAGTAAAAGTACTAAACTTAAGAGTTTTAAAAGTAGTTCCTGAAAAGAACCTTTTAATTGTAAAAGGAGCAGTTCCCGGACACAAGAGCACTTATTTAACTATTGAAAAATAATTAGGAAACGAGCAAGACATATGTGCACTCACAAAGAGATTATTAATAGTGAGTTACAGCTGTCACCTCTCATAAATTTAAATTTAAACAGATGAAAGTAGCTGTTGTAGATATTAAAGGAAAAAATACAGGAAAGAAAGTAGAACTTTCTGATGCTATTTTTGGAATTGAGCCAAATGAGCATGCTATTTATTTAGACGTAAAGCAGCACTTGGCTAATAAAAGACAAGGAACGCATAAAGCGAAAGAAAGAGCCGATATAAAAGGAAGTACTCGAAAGATTAAAAAACAAAAGGGTACAGGAACAGCTCGTGCTGGTAGTATAAAATCACCTATTTTTAGAGGTGGTGGACGTGCTTTCGGTCCTAGACCAAGAAGTTATTCTTTTAAATTGAATAAAAATACCAAAAGATTAGCAAGAAATTCAGCCTTGAGTATCGCCGCAAAAAATGAGCGAATTGTAGTAATGGAAAGCTTTGATTTTAAAGAGCCTAAGACCAAAGAATTTAGATTAATTCTAAAGTCTTTAGAACTAGAAGGGAAAAAATCAATGTTTGTAATGAACGGGTCAAATAAAAATGTATATTTGTCGGCACGTAATTTACCAAAGGTGAATATCGTAACAGACACAACCTTAAACACTTACTCTGTCATGAATGCACAGAAAATTGTGTTTATCGATGTTGCATTAGAAGAATTTGAAGCGAACATGAATAAATAGCAATAAAATGAGGATATTAATAAAGCCAATTATTACAGAAAAAATAACTCAAGAAAGTGAGTTATATGGGCGCTATGGATTTGTGGTTCATAAAAAAGCCAATAAAATTCAAATAAAAAACGCGGTAGAAGATGCATTCAATGTAGCTGTTACAAGCGTACGTACCATGAATTATCCGATAGCACGAAAAACCAAATTCACCAAAAATGGTGTCGTAACAGGTAAAACTGGCGGGTTTAAGAAAGCTATCGTACAATTAGTAGAAGGAGATACTATAGATTTTTATAGCAATATTTAATACACTGAAAGATGTCAGTTAGAAAATTAAAACCAACAACACCAGGGCAGCGTTTTAAAGTTGTGAACGAATACGACGCGATCACAACTGATAAGCCGGAAAAGAGTTTACTCGCACCGATAAAAAGATCTGGTGGTCGTAACAATACAGGAAAGATGACCATGCAGTATATGGGTGGAGGTCATAAAAAGAAATATCGTATTATCGATTTTAAAAGAGATAAAGATGGGATACCTGCAAAGGTAAAAACTATCGAATACGATCCAAATAGAAGTGCTTTTATTGCACTCTTGGTTTATGCAGATGGAGAAAAAAGATATATTATCGCACAAGCGGGACTAGAAGTAGGACAAACAGTTTTATCCGGAGATAAAGTAAAACCAGAGATAGGAAGCACAATGCCATTGGCTAACATACCCATGGGATCTACGATTTCATGTGTAGAGTTACGTCCGGGACAAGGTGCCGTAATGGTCAGAAGTGCTGGTTCTTTTGCGCAAATAGTTTCAAAAGAAGGAAAATATGTCAGTATTAAATTACCTTCAGGAGAAATTAGATTAATCTTAGCTACTTGTAAAGCGACTATAGGGGTTGTGTCAAATTCAGATCACCAATTATTAGTTGCGGGAAAAGCAGGTAGAAGCAGATGGTTAGGAAGAAGACCTAGAACTAGAGCAACTGTGAAAAACCCAGTTGATCACCCAATGGGAGGTGGAGAAGCAAAAGCAACAGGTGGTCACCCAAGATCTAAAAATGGTATCCCTGCAAAAGGATTCAAAACGAGATCAAAAACTAAAGCGAGTAATAAACATATTGTGGAACGTAGAAATACAAAAAAATAATTTAGATGGCACGTTCACTAAAAAAAGGACCTTTTGTTTACTTTAAATTAGAAAGAAAAGTTCAAAAGAATATTGAATCAGGTAAGAAATCGGTAATAAAAACTTGGTCAAGAGCATCAATGATAACACCCGATTTTGTAGGTCAAACAATAGCTGTACACAATGGCAGACAGTTTATTCCAGTTTATATAACTGAAAACATGGTAGGTCATAAATTAGGAGAATTTTCACCTACAAGAACGTACAGAGGTCACGCATCAGGTAAAAGATAATAATATAAGTAGTTAGAAATGGGAGTTAGAAAACATAAAACAGCTCAGATTCGCAAAGAAGAAAAGAAAAGCATTATATCTGCAAGGATGAAAGGCTGTCCTACTTCACCGAGAAAAATGCGTTTAGTAGCTGATCAGATTAGAGGAGTAGATGTAGATAAAGCCTTACAAATACTAAAATTTAGCAGTAAAGAGGCATCTATAAATCTTGAAAAATTATTATTATCAGCAATTGCCAATTGGCAGGCAAAAAATGAAGACAGCAATATTGAAGATGCTGGTTTGTTTATAAGTAAAATATTTGTTGATAGTGCTAGTATGCTAAAACGCATACGACCTGCACCTCAAGGACGTGCACATAGAATTAGAAAAAGATCAAATCATGTAACCTTGATATTAGACTCTAAAAACATAAGTAAACAGTAACGAACACATGGGACAAAAAACAAATCCAATAGGAAACAGATTAGGAATCATAAGAGGTTGGGAATCCAACTGGTTCGGTGGCAATGATTACGGAGATAAATTAGCTGAAGATAAAAAAATCAGAGATTATATTTTTGCACGTTTAGCAAAAGCAAGCGTTTCTAGAGTAATTATTGAACGAACACTTAAGATTGTTACTATTACCATAACTACTGCACGACCTGGTATTATCATCGGTAAAGGTGGAGCAGAGGTTGATATGTTAAAAGAAGAGCTTAAAAAATTAACAGGAAAAGAAGTACAAATAAATATCTATGAAATTAAAAGGCCTGATTTAGATGCAAAATTAGTTGCTGCTAACATAGCTCGTCAAATTGAAAGTAGAATTTCATACAGACGTGCCATTAAAATGGCAATCGCTAATACAATGCGTATGAATGCAGAAGGAATAAAAGTGCAAATATCAGGTAGATTGAATGGTGCAGAAATGGCACGATCAGAAAGTTATAAAGAAGGTAGAATTCCGCTTTCAACTTTCCGTGCTGATATTGATTATGCACTAGTGGAGTCGCATACAACTTACGGAAGAATTGGTGTTAAAGTATGGATTATGAAAGGCGAGATATATGGCAAGAGAGACTTATCTCCTTTAGTTGGAATGCAGAAAAAAACCGACAGAAAAGGAGGACCAAGAGGAAGAGGTAGAAGTAGAGGACCACAACGTAGAAGATAATTAAATTACAAAAATTAAGATTGTAAGATGTTACAACCAAAGAGAGTAAAATATCGCAAGGTACAGAAAGGTAAAGGGAATATGAAAGGAAATTCCCAAAGAGGACACCGTCTATCTAATGGTACGTTTGGAATCAAATCACTAGAACAAGAATTGATTGATTCACGTCAAATTGAAGCAGCTCGTGTAGCCGCTACACGTTATATGAAAAGACAAGGAGCCATATGGATTAAAATATTTCCAGACAAACCTATCACAAAGAAACCATTAGAGGTACGTATGGGTAAAGGTAAAGGTGCTCCTGAATATTTTGTTGCGGTTATTAAACCCGGACGAATGCTTTTCGAAGTAGCAGGGGTTCCAATAGATATCGCAAAAGAAGCTTTACGTTTGGCAGCTCAAAAATTACCTGTCAAAACAAAATTTGTTGTTGCAAGAGACTATGAAGAAAACGCTTAAAACAAATAGATAATGAAAAATTCAGACATAAGAGACTTATCAGTAGAAGATTTGCAGGAAAAATTAGAAGAGTTTAAAAAACAATTCTCTGATTTAAAAATAACGCATACGGTTTCTCCAATTGAGAATCCGCTTCAGTTGAGAAAAATAAGAAAAACAGTAGCCAGAATAGCGACTGAATTAACAAATAGAGAATTACAATCCTGATAGTTTCAGGATATAAACAAAGATAAAGATGGCAGAAAGAAATCTTAGAAAAGAACGTATTGGAATTGTATCCAGCAGTAAAATGGACAAGTCTATCGTGGTTTCAAGAGTTAAGCGTGTTAAGCATTCAATGTACGGGAAGTTTGTCTTGAATACGACAAAATATGTCGCTCATGACGAGAAAAATGAATGCAATGAAGGAGATAAAGTGCGCATTATGGAAACACGTCCTTTGAGTAAATCAAAAAGATGGAGATTAGTAGAAATTATTGAAAGAGCTAAATAATTATGTTACAACAAGAATCAAGATTAAAAGTAGCAGATAACACAGGAGCGAAAGAAGTGCTTGTTATCAGAGTTCTAGGAGGAACTAAAAAACGGTATGCATCAATCGGAGATCAGATTGTTGTAACTATTAAAGAAGCAACTCCAAATGGAACCGTTAAAAAAGGACAAATTTCAAGAGCTGTAGTTATTCGAACTATCAAAGAGGTAAGAAGAAAAGATGGCTCGTATATCAGATTTGATGATAATGCTTGTGTTCTTCTAGAATCAGAAACAGGAGAAATGAAAGGAACACGTGTTTTTGGTCCTGTTGCTAGAGAATTAAGAGATAAGAAATTTATGAAGATTGTATCACTGGCACCAGAGGTACTTTAATAAATTAGAGAAATGGCAAAATTTAAAATTAAAACAGGAGACACCGTAAGAGTTATCGCAGGAGAACACAAAGGTGAGGAAGGTAAAATCGTAAAGATGTTACTTGCTAAAAACCGCGCTATTGTGGAAGGCGTTAACTTAGTTTCTAAACATAGAAAACCAAGTGCAACCAATCCGCAAGGAGGTATTGAAAAAATGGAAGCACCCATCCACATGTCTAACTTAATGTTGTTAGAAAATGGAAAAACTGTTAAAGTGGGGTATAGAGTAGAAGACGGGAATAAAATTAGATTTTCAAGAAAATCTAAAAAATCGATATAAAGATGAGTTATATACCAAGATTAAAAAGCGAATACAAAGACAAAATAGTTAAAGAACTATTTGAGGAGTTTGGGTATAAAAGTGTTATGCAGGTTCCTAAACTACAAAAAATTGTAGTGAGCAAAGGAGTTGGAGCAGCTACTGCAGATAAAAAATTAATTGATCATGCAGTTGATGAGTTAACTTTAATTACTGGTCAAAAACCTGTAGTAACAATTTCTAAAAAAGATGTCGCAACCTTTAAGTTAAGAAAAGGAATGCCCATCGGTACAATGGTTACTATGCGAGGAGAGAGAATGTATGAATTCTTAGATAGATTAGTAACTGTTTCTTTACCGCGTGTACGTGACTTTCAAGGAATAAAAACAAGTGGTTTTGATGGAAGAGGTAATTACACTTTAGGAATAACAGAGCAAATAATTTATCCTGAAATAAGTATTGATAAAATCAATAAGATTAGTGGTATGGACATTACTTTTGTAACTTCTGCAAATACAGATAAAGAAGCAATGTCATTATTAAAAGCATTAGGATTACCGTTTAAAAAATAAGTAGTATGGCTAAAGAATCAATGAAAGCCCGAGAGGTGAAAAGACAAAAATTAGTTGACAAATATGCAGCTAAACGAAAAGCATTAAAAGAGGCAGGAGACTATGAAGCCTTACAAAGAATTCCAAAAAATGCTTCTCCGGTTCGTTTACACAATAGATGTAAATTAACAGGACGACCAAAAGGATATATTAGACAATTTGGAATTTCTCGTGTAACATTTAGAGAAATGGCAAATCAAGGGCTAATACCTGGAGTGAAAAAAGCAAGTTGGTAATAACAAAAATTATTAATCAGATTTAGAACTACGATAAAAGTTTAATTGTAAAGCATAAATCTAAGAATCGTAAATAGTAAATCGAGAAAATCGTAAATTATGGTAACAGATCCAATATCAGATTATTTAACTAGAATAAGAAACGCATTTAGCGCAGGGCATAGAGTGGTAGAGATACCAGCTTCAAACCTTAAAAAAGAAATTACTAAAATCTTATTTGAACAAGGTTATATTTTAAGCTACAAGTTCATTGATAATGAAAAACAAGGAATTGTTAAGATCGCTTTAAAATATAATAAGATAACCAAAGCTCCTGTAATTAAAAAATTACAAAGAATTAGTACACCGGGTTTACGTAAGTATGTGAGTGCTACAGAAATGCCAAGAGTGCTAAATGGGTTAGGAATTGCAATAGTGTCAACTTCACAAGGAGTAATGACCAATAAAAAAGCACAAACTGAAAATATAGGTGGCGAAGTATTATGCTACGTTTATTAATCAAAGAATACTAAGTAAGATGTCAAGAATAGGAAATAGTCCAATACAAATACCTGAAGGTGCTACAGTCGAAGTTAAAGACAATGTAGTAACCGTAAAAGGTAAATTAGGAGAGCTCTCACAAGAGGTTAAAGATGTAAGTATTAGCATTGAAGAAGGTGTACTAAAATTGAAAAGAGATTCTGATAGTAAACCAAACAGAGCTAAACACGGATTATACAGAGCTTTGATCAACAACATGATTGAAGGAGTTACCAAAGGTTTTTCTAAAGAATTAGAATTAGTTGGTGTAGGGTATAGAGCAAAAAATCAAGGACAAAGATTAGATTTAGCATTAGGCTTTTCACACAGTATTGTTTTAGAAATTGCTCCAGAAGTAAAAGTGGAAACAGTATCTGATAAAGGTAAAAATCCAGTTATAAAATTATTCTCACACGACAAACAACTAGTAGGTCAAGTGGCGGCTAAGATTCGTTCTTTCCGTAAACCAGAACCTTACAAAGGAAAAGGAGTGAGATTTGTTGGAGAAATAGTACGTAGAAAAGCAGGTAAAACAGCATAAAAATATTTTTTTAAATATTTTAAAATAACAATAGTCAGATAACAAATAACAAAGACTAAAATATCAAATAACAAGATTTTTTAAATTTGACATTTGGAATTTGAAAATTATTTTTAGAATCATGGGATTAACAAAATTAGAAAGACGAATAAGAATTAAACAACGGATTAGAAAAGTTGTTTCAGGAACTGCTGAAAAACCAAGATTAAGTGTTTTTCGTAGCAATAAAGAAATGTATGCTCAAATGATTGATGATGTTAACGGCACAACATTATTTGCTGCATCATCACGTGATAAAGCCGTAAAAGCTAAAGGAAAATTAGAGGTTGCAGCTGCCGTAGGTAAATTAGTAGGAGCAAAAGCAAGCAAAGCAGGTATAACGACCTGTGCTTTTGATAGAAATGGATATTTGTATCACGGAAGAGTTAAAGCACTCGCTGAAGCAGCCAGAAAAGAAGGATTAAAATTTTAAGATAAAAGTATGTATCACAAGTATAGTAACGTAGAGCATGTAAAACCAAGTGGTTTAGAATTACAAGATCACTTAGTAGGTGTACAAAGAGTTACCAAGGTAACAAAAGGGGGTAGAACTTTTGGTTTTTCCGCAATTGTTGTCGTTGGTGATGGTGAAAGCATCGTCGGACACGGACTGGGGAAATCAAAAGATGTAGCAACAGCAATTGCTAAAGGAATTGAAAATGCAAAGAAAAATTTGGTACGTATTCCTATCACTAACCAAACTTTACCACACGAACAAAAAGGTAAATATGGAGGTGCAAAAGTATTCTTAAAACCGGCATCAGAAGGTACCGGAGTTATAGCAGGTGGACCCGTACGTGCAGTCTTAGAGTCTGTTGGAGTTCATAATGTGCTTTCAAAATCACAAGGATCATCAAATCCACATAATGTAGTTAAAGCTACTTTTGATGCTTTATTACGTTTGAGAAATGCAGAAATGGTAGCCAAAGAACGTGGTATATCTGTAGATAAAGTTTTTAAAGGATAAAAGAGATATAGAAATGGGCAAGATAATAGTAAAACAAGTAAGAAGTAAAATTAGAAGACCTAAAGACCAAAAACGTACGCTTGAAGCATTAGGGCTACGTAAGATGAATCAGGAAGTAGAACACGAAGCAACGCCACAGATTTTAGGAATGGTCAATAAAGTAAAACATTTAGTTTCTGTAAAAGAAATATAAAAAGATAAAAACGGATGGAATTACACAATTTAAAACCGGCCAAAGGTTCTACACGCACCAATAAGCGCTTGGGTAGAGGAGAAGGATCAGGAAAAGGTGGTACAGCCTCAAGAGGTCATAATGGACAAAAATCTCGTTCAGGTTATTCAAGAAAAATTGGATTTGAAGGTGGTCAAATGCCTTTGCAAAGACGTGTGCCTAAGTTTGGATTTACAAATATCAATCGCAAAGAATACCAAGGTGTAAATCTTGACGTAATTCAAGCATTAGTTGATGCCGGTAAGATAAAAGATACCGTTGACATGCAAGTCTTGATAGATAATAGACTAGCACGAAAAAACGAAATGGTAAAAATATTAGGTAGAGGTGAATTAAAAGCAAAGTTAAATATCACCATTCATAAATTTACTGCAACTGCAAAAGAAGCAATAGAAAAAGCTGGCGGTTCAGCAACGGAATTATAATCGATCGATGAAGAAAATTATACAAACCATAAAAGATATTTGGACGATAGAAGAACTTAGAAATAAGTTAATTCTAACACTCGGCTTTATGGCGGTTTACCGTTTTATGGCCCAAGTATCTTTACCGGGAATTGATACGACACAATTAGGAGTTGATTCTAATAATATACAAGGTGGATTATTAGGAATAATTAATGCCTTTACCGGTGGCGCTTTTTCAAGTGCTTCTATTATGGCATTAGGTGTTATGCCTTATATTTCTGCATCTATTGTTGTGCAATTAATGGGTATCGCTGTTCCTTATTTACAGAAACTTGATAAAGACGGTGAAAGTGGTCGTAATAAGAAAACTCAAATTACGCGTTGGTTAACAATTTTAATAACATTTGTACAAGCACCAACCTATATTGCAAATATGGGTAGAATAGGAATCCCTGAAAGTGCTTTTACAATGGGTCATGGAGGTTTGTTCTTTATTTCATCATTGGTTTTATTAATGACAGGCTCAATATTTGCGATGTGGTTGGGTGAAAAAATAACGGATAAAGGAATTGGAAACGGTATATCTCTCTTAATTATGATAGGTATTATTGCTCGTTTCCCGGGTTCTTTTATGAACGAATTCACTTCAAAAATGTCAGCTGGCGGTGGTGCAGGAATCATGATATTATTAGAAATAGTAATTTGGTTCTTGGTCGTTTTAGCATCGGTATATTTGGTAACTGCAGTAAGAAGAGTTACAGTACAATATGCTAAAAGATCTGTTATTGGAAATATTAAATCTATTGGAAGTGCCAGAGATTATATACCTTTACGGTTAAACTCAGCAGGAGTAATGCCAATAATCTTTGCACAAGCATTGATGTTTGTACCCGCATTTTTAGCGCAATCAAATAACGATACGATTAAAACTATTGGTATTCAATTCCAAGATATGTTTGGGTTATGGTATAATGTGTTATTTGCAGTATTAATAATAATATTTAGTTATTTCTATACAGCAATTACAATACCTACTAACAAAATGGCTGATGATTTAAAAAGAGGAAGCGGATTTATTCCAGGAGTAAAACCGGGTTCTGATACCGCCGAATTATTAGATACAATATTATCACGAATCACATTTCCCGGATCTATATTTTTAGCATTATTAGCTGTATTCCCAGCTTTTGTCGCTAAATTTGGAGTACAACAAAACTGGGCATTGTTTTATGGAGGTACTTCTTTAATAATTATGGTAGGAGTAGCAATTGATTCAATACAACAAATAAACGCTTACTTGTTAAGTCACCATTATGATGGATTGATGAAAACAAGTACAGGTCGAAGAACAAAATAATATAAAGTATGGCCAAACAACCCGCAATACAACAAGATGGAACAATAACAGAAGCATTGTCAAACGCAATGTTTCGGGTAGAATTAGAAAATGGACACGTCGTTACGGCACATATTTCGGGAAAAATGAGAATGCATTATATAAAACTTTTACCGGGTGATAAGGTAAAGATGGAGATGAGTCCATACGATTTGAGTAAAGCAAGAATTACATACAGATATTAAAAACACAGTATTATGAAGGTTAGAGCATCCTTAAAGAAAAGATCTGCCGACGACATTATTGTTCGTCGTAAAGGAGTATTATACGTAATAAACAAAAAGAATCCAAAACATAAACAAAGACAAGGATAATTATGGCAAGAATAGCAGGTATAGATATTCCAAATAATAAAAGAGGTGCAATTGCGCTTACTTATATTTATGGCATCGGAAGAAATAGAGCTTTAAAGATTTTAGCAAATGCAAAAGTCGATGAAAACATCAAAGTACAAGATTGGACGGATGATCAAATTGCCCATGTACGTGAACAAGCCGGTAAATATACGATAGAAGGTGAATTACGATCTGAAACACGTTTGAATATAAAACGTCTAATGGATATTGGGACTTATCGTGGTATCCGCCATAGAACAGGTCTTCCTTTAAGAGGACAAAGAACAAAGAATAACGCTAGAACCAGAAAAGGTAAACGTAAAACAGTTGCTAACAAAAAAATAGCAATTAAATAATAAGTGAATTATGGCTAAAAAAAAGACCGGAGCAAATAAACGTAAAGTACTTGTAGAAGCAATAGGAGAAGCCCATATTCATGCTTCTTTTAACAATATTATTATTTCTTTAACCAACAAACGAGGTGATGTAATTTCATGGTCATCCGCTGGTAAATTAGGATTTAGAGGTTCAAAAAAGAACACACCTTATGCAGCACAATTGGCAGCAGAGGATTGTGCTAAAGTCGCCTTTGAAGAAGGATTAAGAAAAGTTAAAGCCTATGTTAAAGGACCTGGAAATGGTAGAGAATCTGCTATGCGAGCTTTACACAATAGTGGTATTGTTATTACTGAAATAGTTGATGTAACACCATTACCACATAACGGATGTCGTCCTCCTAAACGTAGAAGAGTATAATTAAATAACAATTTATAGTCTAAAGCAAGGCTGATAACTTTTAACCTTGAACTTTAAACTTTAAACTAACAAATAACCGTAAAAACGCAAAAGATTATCGAAGGATCAATTTCTAGACCTTAATTCATAATCGTTTTTACATAAATCAATAGAAATGGCTAGATATACTGGACCTAAAACAAAAATTGCTAGAAAATTCGGCGAGCCCATCTTTGGCCCCGATAAAAGTTTCGAAAAGAAAAAATATCCACCGGGACAACACGGTAATAACAGAAGACGCGGAAAGAAATCTGAGTACGCTGTTCAATTACAGGAAAAACAAAAAGCTAAATATACCTATGGTATTTTAGAAAAGCAGTTCCGTAATTTATTTAAAAAAGCACAACGTAAGAGTGGCGTAACAGGTGAAATCTTGTTACAGCTTTGTGAATCAAGATTAGATAACGTCGTTTATAGAATGGGTATTGCACCAACTCGTAGTGCTGCGCGTCAATTAGTATCGCATCGTCATATTACTGTTAACGGTTCTTTATTAAACATACCATCTTACAATGTAAACCCAGGTGATGTAGTAGGCGTTAGAGAAAAATCAAAATCTTTAGAAGCAATTGAAAATTCATTGGCAAACAAAAGTGCTGTTTATGAATGGATGACGTGGAACGAAGATAAAAAAGAAGGTACTTATGTATCCTTACCGGAAAGAATTCAGATTCCTGAAAATATTAACGAACAATTTATCGTTGAATTGTACTCTAAATAATAAAGATAATTAACCAATACTATGGCTATATTAAATTTTCAAAAACCAGATAAGGTAGTTAAAATTGATTCAAATGAATTTGAAGGAAAGTTTGAATTCAGACCCCTTGAACCGGGTTTTGGGTTAACAGTTGGAAATGCTTTAAGGAGAGTTTTGCTCTCATCACTTGAAGGTCTTGCTATTACATCTATACGTATAGAAGGAGTAGAACATGAGTTTTCTACAATATCCGGAGTAGTAGAAGATGTAACAGAAATTATCTTAAATCTAAAACAAATCCGTTTTAAAAGACAAATTGATGATGTAGAAAATGAAACGGTCACAGTTACAATAAATAAAAAGAAACAATTTTTAGCAGGTGATTTACAATCATTCATATCAGGTTTTCAGGTATTAAACCCAGAACTAGTACTTTGTAATATGGAGAAAAATGTAAAACTTCATATGGATATCACAATTGAAACGGGAAGAGGTTTTGTTCCTGCTGAAGAAAACAAAAACTCCGGAATGCCTTTAGGTACGATATTTACGGATTCAATATTTACACCAATTAAATTGGTGAAGTATGAAATAGAAAATTATCGTGTGGAGCAAAAAACAGATTACGAAAAATTGATTTTTGACATCAAAACTGATGGTTCAATTAATCCGCAAGATGCTTTGACAGAAGCAGCTAAAATATTGATTCAACATTTTATGTTGTTCTCAGACGAGCGCATAACGATGGAAGCTGATGAAATAGCTCAAACTGAAATATATGACGAAGAATCATTGCACATGCGCCAATTGTTAAAAACAAAGCTGATGGAGTTAGATTTATCAGTAAGAGCTCTAAATTGTTTAAAAGCTGCTGAGGTTGATACTTTAGGCGACTTAGTTTCCTATCACAAAAGCGATTTGATGAAATTTAGAAATTTTGGTAAAAAGTCATTGACAGAATTGACAGAATTGGTCGATCAAAAGAATCTGAGCTTCGGTTTGGATTTAACACAGTATAAATTAGACAAAGACTAATAAAAAATAGAGGAACCGCAATCAGCGGAAATAATAGATAGAGATGAGACACGGAAAGAAATTTAATCACTTAGGAAGAAAGACAGCACATAGAAAAGCAATGTTAGCAAACATGGCAAGTTCATTGATTGAGCACAAGCGCATCAATACAACCTTGGCCAAAGCGAAAGCCTTGCGTCAATTTGTAGAACCAATTATTACAAAGTCTAAGGAAGATACGACACATAATAGACGTACAGCATTCAGATATTTAAGAAATAAATATGCTGTGACAGAATTATTTAAAAATGTATCTCAAAAAGTTGCAGACAGACCAGGTGGTTATCTACGTATTATTAAATTAGGAAATCGTCTAGGTGATAACGCAGATATGGCAATGGTGGAGTTCGTAGATTATAACGAAATTTACAACCCCAATGCTAAAAAGACGAAAACTACAAGACGTAGTCGTAGAAAAAAATCAACTGCTAATGCTGAGACAACTACTAAAGAAGAAGTAGTTGAAGCCAAAGTAGAGGAAGCTAAAACTGAGGTTAAAGAAGCCAAAGTAGAGGTCAAAGAAACCAAAGTAGAGGTCAAAGAAACCAAAGCAAAAAAGAAATCAGATGACGAAAAGTCTGGAGAATAAAAGATAAAGCATTAAAAGCTTGAAAAGGGATAAGTAAATTACTTATCCCTTTTTTTATTCTCAAAAAGTAGCTTATTTTTGCTGTAACAGCATTCGAACTAAAACAATAGTAGTTATGAATATTCAAGACAGAAAAAAAGCTTTCGTAAGCTTAGGAAGCTTTATAAGACAATTTCTTAATCAAGATGGACAAAAAGACACAGCAATTAAATGTAATGAATCTTACTATCTCAAATTAGAAAAACAAATTGAACAAGCTGTCCATTACAACGGGTGGTTTACTAAAGAGAATGTGTTATTTGCTCTAAAAAGTTGGGCAGATATATTAACGGAAGAGAACATTGAAAAGTGGGCTGTGGCTTACGATTTTTCAAATATAAGCCCTAAGACAGTTGGTATTGTAACCGCGGGGAATATTCCCCTAGTTGGTTTCCATGATTTTCTGTCTGTTTTACTTTCGGGTCATAAGTTGCTTGTAAAGCAATCCTCTAATGATCAAAAATTACTTCCGGTTTTAGCTGATTATTTACAATATATTGCGCCTAAGTTTAAAGAGCAGATAGTTTTTATTGAAGATAGAATGAAAAATTTTGATGCTGTTATCGCTACGGGCAGTAACAACACGGCACGCTATTTCGAACACTATTTCCAAAAGTATCCGAGTATTATACGAAAAAACAGAAACGCAGTAGCTATTTTAACATGTACAGAAACCAAAGCAGAACTCGAAGCTCTCAGTGAAGATATTTTTAGATACTTTGGCTTAGGTTGCCGTAGCGTATCCAAAATATTTGTTCCAAAGAATTATGATTTTGATAGCTTGTTTAAGGGAGTTTATAAACAGCAAGATATTTTGTCGTATAGAAAGTATAAAAACAACTACGACTATAATAAAACAGTTTATTTAATGAGCCAAATACCCTTAATAGAAAATGGTTTTTTAATACTAAAAGAGGACACGACTTATGCATCGCCTATCGCTACTTTATTTTACGAATATTACGATTCATTAGACTCCCTTAATCTAAGATTAGAACAAGATAAAGAGCAGATACAATGTGTTGTAAGTAAAGATACAAATGGTGTTCGTATTCCCTTTGGGCAAACACAACATCCACAACTATGGGATTATGCAGATGGGGTAGATACGATGACGTTTTTATTGGGTTTGTAACGGGAGCCTGCTCACAAACTCTGTTTTCTAAGGCTTCTTGGTAGATGGAACGTTCAATGAATCGTCCGTCTTTATTGGTGGTACATTTCTCTCTTAATTCACAGCCTTTACAGGCTTTGGTTTTATAGTGTTTTACCCGATGATTTCTTTTGTTTAATGAACTGCTAAGTTTAGCCCGCCCCAAACTTGATTCGGGAATACCCGCTTGGTTTATACTGAGCGAAGCCGAAGTGCTTAGTGGTGTGAGAGGTGTACTGGTTACGCTCTGGCGTAATCAGCCGCCTACTCGATTATGTTTTGTATTTAAAATAGTTTACTTATTCTTTCAATATTATTTTTAAAGACCAAGCATACAGACAAGGAATTTCATCAATTGTGAGATTAGGGATTTCTACTAATAATTTATCATCATCATCATCAACCTTCCAGTTAATTTTTCCATTATATCCTAATAAATTCACATTCTTCACTTTTTCTTTTGATGATAAGTTGATCTCAATATTGTCATTCCATTTAGTGAAAATACAAAAGATTTCATTTTCTTTTGAACAGAAATATAGACTCTGTTTGTCACTTTTAATAGATGAAACAGAATGTTTTCTTGTCCCATAGATAGCCTCACCATTAATATTTAACCAGGCTCCAATATCCAATAAACGCTCTTGCATTACAACTGGGATTCGACCATCAGCAGTTGGTCCAACGTTTAACAGCAAATTCCCTCCTCTGCTCACGATATCAATTAGTTCAATAATCAAATCTTTTGAAGATGAATAATCCTCAGCATTTTCAGCTCTGTTAAAGCCGTACGATCCACCGATACCTCGGCTTTCTTCCCACGGTTTGTCCAATGAATTTACATCAGCATCTTTATATTCACTCGAAAAATAATCACCGTGTTTACCCGGCATACCTTTAAACCACCTATCATTTACAACTATATCCTTGTTTCTTGCAGAATCATTATAAAGCCATGATAAGAAATCTTTTGTTTTCCAAAATTCATCATCATATATCCACTCACCGGCATCACTGAAAATAAGACTTGGTTCATAATTGGTTACTAATTCCTTAAGTTGAGGAATAAGTACTTCATCACGATATTTTTCAGGCTTTAAACCATATTTACGTACAAATTCTTCTCTTATGTAATATTCAGATTTATCAATTTTTCTGGGGATACTTTCCCAATCAGGTATGGAATAATATATACCCATTTTTAAACCAGAATTCTTAACAGAACTTGTTAAATCTCCCAGGAGATCTCTTTGAGGTCCAATGTCACCAGAATTCCACGAACTTTTATAAATATTTTTAGTAGGCCAAAGGCAATAACCATCATGATGTTTAGATGTTAAGACAACATATTTTGCTCCTGATTTTTTGAATATTTCAACCCATTGTTCTGGATTGAATAATTCGGCTTTGAATAATGGTGCGAAATCGCGATACTCAAAATCTTCTCCATAGTTTTTTCTATGAAAATCATAACCTCCATTTTCTTTGTTATCCATTACTCTTGCATAATACCATTCAGCATATGAGGCATATCTCGCAGATTCTACCTTACGCCAAGCAGGTACGGAATAAACTCCCCAATGAATAAATATTCCAAATTTTGCATCTTCAAACCAAGTGGGAATCGGTCTTGTGTCAAGAGATTCCCAAGTGCTTTTATAATTCTGTGCATTTATAGATGATAGCGATAGGAACAAACACGTAATCGATAAAATTCTTTTATTCATAATATGTAGATGTATTAGTTTTTATAAAACATAACGGTTAGGTTATGCGTAGTTTGGGATTTTGAAACGATTAATTTTCAATTTACCATTAATTTTATTCAATGCTAAAAACTTCAATATTAGCAAATTACCCAAATTACGTATAGCCTTTGCATGTGCCTTGAATGGTAAATATATTAAAAGTTCTTTAAATATTAGTTTTTTTTAGAGAAAGTCCAGGGCAAACTCATACTTTTAAATTTATATTGCTTATTTTTGTAACTACTAAACAGTCGTTTTAATAAAAAAATTATGAATAAATTTTCTATTGTTATTCTGGCAATTATTTTTTCTTTTAATCTTTCCGCACAGGAAATTTTAAATGAAGATTTTTCAACGTGGCTTCCTGAGGGCTGGACTGTTATTGATGGCCCGGGAAGTTCATCTTACTCGCACTGGTTCCATCGTGATAATCAATTTGCGACCGTTTATGTAACCAGCGACAACCAGGATGAGTGGCTTATCAGTCCTGAATTTGATTTACCAACTGTTGGAGAATTGAGATTATCTGTTGACATGATGGGCTCATTTTATAGAATGGTAACAATGGATTGGGGAGATCTGTACGTTTATGCAAGCAATGACAATGGAAACAACTGGGATATTATCTGGAAAGAAGACGATCAGGGAATGGTTGAAGGTTCCGCAGTGGATTGGCCCTATGGTAATAATGTGTGGTTTTACCCTTCCATCAGCTTGAATGATTATGCCGGACAAAGCATACAAGTAGCCTTCCGGTATGTTTCTCCGGATGGAGATGCAGACTGGTGGAACCTGGATAATGTGATCGTGACGAGCCTGGATGAAAATGATGTAGTACTGGAGCAATTTGAATTTCCAGAGTATGGTATTCTAAATGACGCATTTTCATTTGAAGGGACTTTTAAAAATATAGGCGTAGGTGATGTTACTTCCTTTGAGGCCATTTATTCGGTCAATGGCGTTGAAAGCGCACCCTATCTGGTGGAGAATTTAAATATTGCCTATAATACTACTTACTCGTTTACACATAATATTCCTTACACCTTTACCTCTCCCGAAATCTATGACTTGAGTTTAAAGATCAGTAAAGTAAATGGAATAGGTGATTCAGCACCCGAAAATAATATTCTTTTCAGGGATATTAGCATCGCAACAGAAACTGTCAGCAGAAAACCACTTTTTGAAGTGTTCACCAGTTCTACTTGTGCCCCCTGTGCCAGTACTAATGAGAATATAGATCAAGTGTTGGCCAATAACACAGGGAATTACAGCCTTGTTAAATACCAGGTTTACTGGCCGGGACAAGGAGACCCCTATTATATAGCTGCTGACAGTATCAGGGTAGGATATTATAATGTAGAAAGTGTGCCGAATTTTTATTCAAACGGTATCAAGGGAAATGGATCTTCTTTTAACCAGTCATCATTTAATGCTGCGACAGATGAAGGTGCATTTGTAAACATGGAGATGATTTATGGCTTTAACGGTACCAACGTTAATGTAGAATTAAATATAACACCAACAATCAGTATCTTAGATGCGTCTGTTCATATAGCAATTGTTGAAAAAACAACATACAATAACGTGGGTAGTAATGGAGAAACTGAATTTCACAATGTATTGATGAAGATGTTACCAGGCCCCGAAGGCAATCAATTGAGCCTGGAGACTGGCACTCAGGTAAGCATTACAGAATCTGCCAACCTGAGAGACACTTTTATTGAAGAATTTGATGACTTGCAGGTAGTTGCCTGGGTGCAGGATAATGAAACCCATTATGTATTGCAGTCTGAAAGCTCCGATTTAACAACTGGTGTTGAAAGTGCTGTGGATAAGAATCTTCGAATATATCCAAATCCTTCGGATAATTTTCTTTTCATAAACAGTACTTCTGTAGGCATTGTTAAAATTCATGATATAAATGGTAAATTAATAAAGGAGCTAAATTTAAATAATGGCTGCACAACCATAGACATTTCCGATCTGCAAAAAGGGGTTTATTTTCTGCAAAAAATTACAAACAACTATTCGGTTGAATCATTTAAATTGATAAAGAAATAGTTTTATGTTGTTACTATGATTGTAATTTTTCTGTGTCTTTGCAACTCTAAGTTTACTTCTCTTTCATGTTTTCCACACTTTAACTAGTGTCAAGTTAAGTGTAAAATGACGGGTATTTATTAAGTTACGATTTTTCATTCTTCCTCTTCATCTCCCTCCAAAGGGAGAGAATAGGTCGTAGCTTAATAAATACCCTTAACTTCAACCAAAACATGAAGCTTGACTTGATACTGGTGGCTATAAGAAAACATAATAGCTGTAAATATCTTTATAGGTCGAAGGAAAAATTATCTTTTGTTACACATAAAGATCTTTTCTTTAATTTAGTGGCGTGATTTGTCGCAATAGTGACTTGAACATACCCTCCTTTAAAATCAGGTTTTTCTATTGAAAACCAATCCAAATAATTTCCTTATGCAAATTTGTCAATGAACTAAGATGTCTGAAACCAGAACCGCAAATCCACAATTTTCTGATTTTCACATTTTTATTCTTTCCCTTTTTTCAAATTTTTGAACCAACCCCTAAACCGGTAAAACTTTATTTTTTGTTTTTTCAAATATTAATGGCAACGTTTGAGTATGGATAGTTGCGACTATTATTGACTAAATATCCTATGAAACTCATTGTTCAAGTTTAGTAATAAATTTGATATGAAAGGGTTTGTTTAGCAATTATCTATACTCGCTGTGTGTGCCTTGAATGGTAAATATATTAAAAGTTCTTTAGATACGAGTTTTTTTTAGAGAAAGTCCAGAGGGTGTTAAGCCCCTTATACACAGGAGTAACGTCTTGAAGTAAAGTAGGAGGCAAGGGTGGTAACCGTGAGCTTACATCTGAAATGCGAAGCATTCGCGAATACCGACAAAAAACAATAGAAAAGAGATGAGCAATTAAGCCAAACCACGTGGTTGGTACTGATACTTCGGCTTCGCTCTGTATAAACCAAGCAGGAACTAAATATGAGGCTATTAACCTGAGTTCGACATAAGGTTTGCAATACAGAATTAAAAGAAAAGGTAAGGTTTGAAGTGTAAAACAAAAAGGAATATCTAGATATTTTGATGGTTTTACGCAAAAAAGATTGCCTTTTCTTTTATTTCCCTTTGGGCTTGATAAATTTTACCCTATTCTTGTCATATTTTCTTAAATTAACTAGTTAGTCCTTCAAAAATACAACTTCGAATATGAAAAAATTTATCTAAGCTGTAAGGAAAACTTATGTCGAACTCAGGTTATTAGGTTGGATTAGGTAACACATCATACCAACGTCCGAAACTAACGAGAGTTTAGATAACCGAAATAGTAGATTTAGCAGTCATTGACCAAAGGACATTTACCTTACCGAGAGGGCGAAGCGTAAAGAAATAGCCCTGTGGGCTATTTTAGTGAACGAGCCGGGAGGCGTGTTGGCATGTAATTACGAGCTAATAGAACAGAGAA
>JAUVOS010000105.1 GCA_030599055.1 Lutibacter sp. | reverse complement strand
GATTTTTTGTGTTGAATGAAGGAAATTTCAGCTCAGGAAATGCCAGTATTACTTATGTAAGTAATGATTATGCCTCGGTGGAACAAGCCGTGTATAAAGTAGTAAATGGACAAGCTTTAGGTGATGTTGCTCAATCAATTTTTATGTATGATGATAAGGCTTATATCGTATTAAATGGTTCTGATAAAATTGAAGTTGTAAATCGCTATACCATGAAAAGTATTGCAACAATTGACGGAGATAATATTGAAAATCCACGTTATATTGTTGAAAATAACGGATTAGCATTTGTGTCAAATTGGGGAGATCCATCCGTTTCTGATGATGATTTTATTAGTGTATTTGACGCTACATCAAATATCATTACGAATACAATATCCGTTGGAGAAGGTCCTGAAAAAATGTTACTTGTTGGAGATAAATTATATGTAGCTCTAAGTGGAGCTTGGAACAACAACAACAAAATAATTGTGATAGATACAACAACGAATCTTGTGATTTCGGAAATAGAAGTAGGTGCTAGACCTAATTCTTTGTGTCTTGTAGGCACTAATTTGTACGTTCTTTCCGGAGGAATATCGTATCCTGAAATTTTTCAAACTGCAGGAAGAATAGATAAAATGGATGTTAATTCAAATACTGTAACTAAAACTTGGAATTTTAGCGAAGTAACAGAACATCCAAACTTTTTAAACATATTGGAGAATAGTTTTTATTACCATCTTAAGGGAAAGATTTTTAAATGGGATGGTGATAGCGATTTCCCAACAAACGCAGAAAATGGATTAGATGGAGTTTTTTATGGAGTTTCTATTGAGAATGAACTTTTATATACATTAGATGCTGGAGATTACACTAGCGAAGGAACTCTAAGAATTTTTGACCTAAATAATAATACCGAAATCAAGAGTATTACTACGGGCATAATTCCTAATTCAGTGCAATTTAACTAAGGTTAAGAAAAGGAGTGTTAAAAAATGCCTTATTTGTAAAACAGATGGAACTATTCACCCGTAAGGGTTTTTAAAATGTCTCTCACGCAAAGCCCGCAAAGAAATTAGGTTGGTTTTTAATACGCCAAGAACGCAAAGTTTATGAATGCAAAGCATTCATTTCTTTGCGAGCTTTGCATAATATAATAGTTTTAAAGGCTTTGCGTGAAATAAACATGGCTGAATAGATACGTTTTCTCAGATAATAAAGGGAGTGAAAGGTTTAACAAATTTGAAACCATATTAATCAATTTCCACAAGAAATTCTCTAAATTATGCTAAAATACGAAAAAGAATTTTGTGTAAATGACAGATTATCTACTGGTTAACTGGGCAGTCTTTTCTCTTTTAGCGACTTGTATTGAGCGGAGTCGAAGTAAGCGGTCTTTTATCTTTTTCGGACAACAATATTTTTTAAAACAAATCGGCAACTTCGGTTTTTATGAACTTTATCGCAGCATAAGAAGGATACGAATCATTAATTCCTTCTTTTAAAACCGCTTCTTGTAGTTCTTTTGATGTTTTGACGGCAACAGAGGCTGTTTTGTTTCGCAAGAGTTGTAATGTAGCGTTTTTAGCGGTTACAATCATATTCCAGCATTTATCAGTCATATAGATTTGTTGGGAAAGGTTGTGTTCGAATTCTTGTTCAACGTTGTTTACCAATTGTTGGATATAAACAGTTTTATCTTCTGATATTGGAATTTCTCTTAGTAATAATTTGTTAGGATTAACGCGTTCTAAAAATAAAATCATACGTTCGTATGCTTGTAAACGTAAAGGGAAACTCTGTTTTTGGTTTTCTTTATGTAGATAAAAACGGCGTCTGTTTTCTTCATGACTTACATGTTTTACAAAAAAGTAATAAGCTACGCCACCGGTGATTACGGAAGGTATTGTGTAGGAAAGTATCTCGAGGATTTTATCTATTTGCATGTTTTTTATAGTTATTTTTTGTGTAAATTTCGTTATTTTTAAAAGACAAAAATACTACTTTTGCACGATATTTATAAAACGATGTCATCATTAAAAAAAATAGTAAACCAACGAATTAATATTGCCGTTCTCCTTTTCTTTATTTCGGCAAGTTATGGTTTAGTCTTAAGATGGCAAAAACTTAGCTATCTTCCTTTTAGCTATATGGATATTTTACATGCTCATTCTCATGTAACTTTTTTAGGATGGGGTTTTTTGGCAATGATTAGTTTGCTTACAGCTATTTTTATTCCTGAGCAATTCAATAAGCCTGTTTTTAAATATTCGTTTTGGATCATGTTTGGAAGTATTGTTGGTATGTTACTTAGCTTTCCATTACAAGGTTATAAGCTGTTCTCGATTTCCTTTTTATCTATTTTTCTGCTCAGTAGCTATGTTTATTTAGGACATTTGTACAAGGTCTTTAAAACTGACAAGAGTCTGACTGCAAGATTTATTAAAACGGGTATTTTCTATTATTATTTATCGAGTATTGCAATTTGGGTGATTCCTGTAATTTCTCTAAAATTAGGTAAGGTGGATTTGTATCACAATGCCATCTATTTCTATTTGCATTTTTTATATAATGGATTCTTTGTTTTTACACTTTTTGGATTATTGATACATTATAGTAACCATTCTAATTTACGTATTTCAGATAAGACACTGAATTTGTTTTATATATTGACAAACATAGCTTGCATACCGACTTTTGCTTTGTCGTTGCTTTGGAACGAAATGCCTTTTTATAGTATCATAATTGGGTTTTTGGGGGCTACCTTACAAGTAATCGCGTTGTTTTATTTGTGGAAAATTATAAAAGTTTTTTGGGGTTCAACCAATAAACAAAACAAACTCTTTCGGCTGGTAACAGTGCTTGTTGTTGTCGCTTATTTTAGCAAGATACTCATGCAATTTGCAGGAGCATTTCCCACGATTACCTTACATGCTGTACGTTTTAAACCCTATTTTGTTATAGGTTATATTCATTTGTTTACTTTGGGATTTATGAGTTTATTTTTGTTTTTACTTTTTAAAATATTTCTCAATTTAAAACTATCTAAATGGGGACTTTCACTTTTTATTTTGGGTGTATTCGCCACTGAAACCTTATTGTTTTCACAAGGATTCTTAGCTTTTACCAATCAAAAAACCATCAACAATTACGATGTAATTATGTTGATGGCTAGTTTTTTAATGCCGCTGGGTTTATTGGTGGTTTATATAAGTTTACTAGTTAAGAAATAGTAGCGTCCAAGTAAAAAAAAATAAGAACCTGTTTTCCTTGAGAATAAAGAGAGTGAAAGGTTTAACAAATTTGACACCATGCTAATCAATTTTCACAAGTAATTCTCTGAATTATGCTATCATACGAAAATATTTTTCGGGTAAATGACAGATTATTTATTGGTTAAATAGGCAGTCTTTTCTCTTTTATCTTTAAGTGAAGCGGTCTTTTATCTTTTATCGGACAATAATAGTTAAGAAAGCAAAAACTTCATAGTTTATACAAACATAAACCTGTTAGATGTCTTTTTTTAGAAAGTTTGTTCGTCTAACAATTGCAATAATTTTATTCTAAACTCTGCTAAGGCATATTTTATAAACTCGGTATCTTCCGGGTACGGAACTTCTTTATTTTGCAATGCTTGGTAATACTTTTCTTCAATTGCACGTTGGTCACCTTGAAATAAGGCAAAAACATTTTCAAATTTAGCTTCTCCAAAAAGAGGAGTATTGCTCATCAGGCTATTTGTCTTGAGATTTGTTATTGAAACAGTACCGTCAACTTTACTTGTTTTGAGCTGTTGGAAAAGTTTGACTTCTGCTTGCACTGTAATAATTTTATCTCTTTTTATATCGTTGCCTAAACTATCTTTCACCACATTGCCATTTCCGTCATATACATATTCCCATCCGTCTCTAACACTTGCTTGCTGTTGAACGATTTCGGTATTAACTTGCTCCGGCGAAATGAGGGCTTGGTCTAGTTTTAGAGTTACATCATAGTCATAGGAAATGTTATATTCCTTTTTTTGATGATAAACCACCCACTGATTATTCATATTAGATTCGCTAATACGAAATAATTCATCTAATTGTTCTTGAGTGGTATATTCTTGAATGTTGTTTACTAATTTTAACAATACAAGACTGCTACCTTTAATCTTAGCTTGGCGAATTAAATCACCTAAATTAGAAATATAACTTGGATTTACAAATTCCAATTCATTGAAAGTCTTATGGGCATTTCTAGCATCTAATTTTGATCCGGCTAATTGTTGTGTTCCCGTGTTAAATAAATACGCAGAATAATCTTTACGGGCTTTTTCAATATCTTGGTCATAGTTATCCGTTTTAAAAGTCACTTCTTTATCATTATAATAAAGAGGTTGTAACATCAATACTTCATCCTGACGAACGTCCATGGCAACATAAAGAGAATAGATTTGCTTTAAATAAGTGGGATTGTTTAATTTTTCAAATTCTTTAATCTTTTGTGCATCTCTCTTATTTGCTTTCTCGTAAGCTTCTTTTAATGTGGGAATTAGCTTTTGATTCGACTTTTTGTATTTGTCTTCAGTTAATTCTGAAAATGCAATATCAAAAGCGTTGTCATAATCACCTGATTCGATACTTTTTTCGGCTTTTTTTACAGAACTACAAGCTCCTACGATGATAAGCAAAGTGACTGCAACTACATAATTTTTTATCATAATTATTTTGTTTTAAAAAATGTATTTAATTGAATATACGTATTAAAATTTCGAACGATTTTACTAAACTTATTTCTTAACGCTAATCTTTACTTCTTTTACTTTTCCAACTCGAACACCATTTGCATCAACAGCTTTAATGTCAAAAATGGTTACTCTTTGCCCTGTTCTAGCTTTGTCAATAGTTCGTATGGCTTCTCGAGTAAACTCGTTACCTTCGACATATACCGTGAGTAAACCCGGAACTTTGATTTTAAAAGAAGTAACGTCAAATGTTTGGTTATCTTTAGTTCGGATGGCTCCCAGTTTTGCTTGTCTCAGAGTGGTTTTTAACATGGTTACATAACCTCCTCTTTCATTATTGACAGTACCTTCTATTTCAGGTGATGTTTTTTTATTTGGCGTGTAATACCTTCTAGTTTTAGCATCTGTAGCGATTTTCGGTTTAGTCACCACAACCGACTCAGTGATGGCCTCAGTGACTGGCTGTGACTCTATTTTGGGTTGTTCTTTTGATTTTACATAAACAGGTCTGTCTACATATACAGGTTTGTCAACGTACTCTGTTTTATAAACTATTTTTTCAATAACATTATCTCTTGAAACTACTTTATATCTAGAATTATAATTTATTTTTACCGGAGTGCCATCGTATAAAACGGTGAAATTTCCATTTAAGGGATATTCGCCGGGTTTGGGTGCTTTGAAATCCACTAAGACAGCTCCTTCTGTTGCATATTTATTACTTATACTTGTTCCGTTCATCACAATGTCAAAAGGTTCTACACTGTTATCAAAACGACCCATTACAACCTTTCCTGTTATTCTTTCGTCAGGGTAGTAGGCTCCTTTATCCAAACGAACGATACCTGTGTAGTTTCGCATTGCAAACTCTTTTTCAAATTCGCCGCTATTCATAGCATCAATCAATTCCATTTCAATTTGTCTGATATCATACTGCATTTGTGTGATATTAAAAATGGAAGCCATAGCAGGAAAAGACTCAAATTTAAAATTTAACCAAGGTATGATATTACCGCTATAATCCATGAGTTCTTTCGTTCTAAAACGAGAAGTAACCATAGAGGCAACCGTACCATATCCTTTTCCTAATGCTTGTTTGAAACCATTTTTGAATTCATTAATTTCTAGGAGAAATTCCTTTCCATAAGGTGTTAATGATTTTCCATCAAAAAAATGCTTATCTAAATAATCACTGCTAACTAATTTACCATAAGAAGTACGGGCATCATCCTTGCCTAATGTTCCTTGATAAACACTATCTTTTAAGGATTCTAAATAAAAATAAAACTCATTTGATACTTTTTGCGCATCGATTAAACGTTTGTGCGTTGGTGAATGTTTTAAGCTGTCCTGCTCGACTTTTCGCTCTAGAATACCTCTATAGACACCATTTTTCACTTCAGTTAAACTAGTGGATTCTTCCAATTTTTCGTTCATATAACCAAAAGATGTGATTATTTTATCATCACTTTTACATGAAGTAAAAAAAACAATGAACAATATTAGAAGGGGTAGGGAACTAAGAATTTTACGCATTTTGTTGCTTTTTAAAAGTATGTATTTTACAAAAATATAAAATATTATCAATTATCTATTGACTTAATCTAATTTGTTATTATAACTATCCACCCATAAGAGTTTTTAAAAATGTATTTCACGCAAAGCTAGCAAAGGAATTAGGATGGTTTTTAAAACGAAAAGAACGCAAAGTTTTATGAATGCAAAGCATTCATTTCTTTGCGAACATTGCGTAATATGATAATTTTAAAGGCTTTGCCTTACGTGCGAAAACAGAAAGTGGCTGAACAGTTACTTGTTATTAGTAGCGTCCAAATAGAAAAACATAAAAACCCGCTTTTCATGAGAATAAAGTGAGTGAAAGGATTAGCAAATTTGACCCAATACTAATCAATTTTCACAAGAAATTATCTAAATTATGCTATTATACGAAAAAGAATTTTATGTAAATGACAGATTATCTACTGGTTAATTGGGCGGTCTTTTCTCTTTTATCTCAGAGCGAAGCGGTCTTTTATCTTTATTGGGAAACAATAATTTGTTATAAATATATATGGATTCAGTTAAATAGTATCCAAACAATTAAGTACCTTTGACCTCATTATAAAACACTTTTTAAGATGAAAAAAGATTCCAAAATATTTAAGCTGATAAAAAAAGAGAAAAAACGTCAAAAAGATGGTTTAGAGTTGATAGCATCCGAAAATTATGTCAGCAAACAAGTACTCAAAGCTATGGGTTCTGTTTTGACTAATAAATATGCAGAAGGTTATCCTGCAAAACGTTATTATGGAGGCTGTGAGGTTGTTGATAAAGTAGAACAATTGGCTATTGATAGAGCCAAAGAATTATTTGGAGCTGTGTATGCAAATGTCCAACCTCATTCTGGTTCTTAAGCCAATGCTGCAGTTTATCAAGCGCTTCTAAAACCAGGAGATAAAATATTAGGACTTGATTTATCACACGGAGGACATTTAACACACGGTTCTCCTGTTAATTTTTCAGGAAAGCTTTACAAAATTGTCTCTTATGGGGTAGATAAAGAAACAGGAAGAATTGATTATGATAAATTACAAGAAATAGCTACGAAAGAAAAACCCAATTTGATTATTGCTGGTGCCTCTGCCTATTCCAGAGATATGGATTTTAAACGATTTAGAAAAATAGCGGATAGTGTAGGAGCTTTGCTAGTAGCAGATATTGCGCATCCTGCCGGTTTAATTGCAAAAGGAATTCTCAATGATCCTATACCATACGCACATGTGGTTACAACGACTACTCATAAAACTTTACGTGGACCTCGCGGTGGACTTATTTTAATGGGTGAAAATTTTGATAATCCTTGGGGTTTAAAATTTAAAAGTGGGAAAATTAAAAAAATGTCCGGTATTCTAAATTCTGCAGTATTTCCCGGAATGCAAGGCGGACCTTTAGAACATGTAATTGCGGCTAAAGCTGTTGCGTTTAAGGAAGCACTTTCAGAAGACTTTTTACATTATCAAGTACAGATTAAAAAGAATGCAAAAGCCTTGGCAGATGCCTTTGTAGAAAAAGACTATAATTTAATTTCAGGAGGCACAGATAACCACGTGATGTTGATAGACTTAAGAAACAAGAATGTCACCGGAAAAGAAGCAGAAAACGCCTTGGTAAAAGCACATATTACCGTTAATAAAAACATGGTTCCTTTTGATACACAATCTCCTTTTGTAACCAGTGGAATACGTGTCGGAACTCCGGCAATCACAACTCGTGGGCTGGTTGAAAAAGACATGAAACCCATCGTTGAATTGATTGATAGTGTTATTCAAAACTTTGATGATGAAAAAGTGTTGAAAGAAGTAGGTAAAGCCGTTAAAAAAATGATGAAGGCTTATTCTATTTATGCATAAGATTTGTTTTTTAGAGTGTTTAATTAAACCACTATGGACAAAAAGTACCATAGATTTATTTTAAGAATATAATTCGTTTCGAGCCCTAACATGGTTAGAAGCCCGAAGTAGCAGACTTCGGACTTCAAACTAAAATATTTGTAGAAACTGATAAAAGTGCATACCTGCCGGCAAAGGCAGGGTTTTAACTAACGATTGAGATCAATAAAATTGACACTATTTATTCAAAGATTTTTTTGATTAAATAAGGAGGAGAAATCATTATTTTAGATGAAAAAATCAAAAACTACCGTACTTATTGTATTAGCTT
>JAUVOS010000218.1 GCA_030599055.1 Lutibacter sp. | reverse complement strand
TCGCATTGCTAAAAAAGCGAGATTAGAAAATATTGAACCTATGGAAGTTGTACAACGCTATACATTAGACTTTCATAAGATTTTACAAAAATTTAATAACCTGCCTCCGAACATTGAACCTACTGCAACTGGTCATATCATTGAACAAATTGAAGTTATTAAAAAAATTTTAAAAGAAGGTTTTGCCTATGAAGTAAATGGTTCCGTATATTTTGATGTATTAAAATACAACGAAAAGCATCATTATGGCATTCTATCTGGCCGTGTAATAGAAGATGCAATTCATAACTCAAGAACTTTAGATGGACAAACTGATAAAAAAAATCCACAAGATTTTGCTTTGTGGAAAAAAGCAGAACCACAACACATTATGCGTTGGCCTTCACTGTGGAGTGTTGGTTTCCCAGGTTGGCATTTAGAATGTACAACTATGAGTACCAAATATCTTGGAGAACAATTCGATATTCACGGAGGTGGAATGGATTTAAAATTTCCACATCACGAGTGTGAAATAGCGCAGTCTGTTGCATCAAATGGAGTGCAACCCGTTAAATATTGGATGCATGCTAATATGCTGACGCTTAACGGTATGAAAATGGCGAAATCTACGGGAAATAATATATTACCAGCCGAGATTTACGAGGGAACTACCGATAAATTAAACAAAGCTTTTGCGCCGGCAGTAGTTCGTTTCTTTATGTTGCAAGCACATTATAGAAGTATTTTAGATTTTTCAGGCGAAGCTATTGAAGCCGCCGAAAAAGGCTATAATAAATTGATGGAAGCGATTAAAACCTTAGAAGCAATAGAGGCTACTTCTGCTTCTGATTTTAATGTAAAAGCATGGCAACAAAAATGTTATGATGCCATGAATGATGATTTTAATACACCTAATTTAATAGCTCAATTATTCGAATCTGTCAAATATATCAATCAAATCAAAGATGTAAAAGCAAAGATTACAAAAGATGATTTACAATTGCTAAAACAAAGCATGCACACATTTGTTTTTGATGTCTTGGGTACAGAGAATAATGAATCTCAACAAGATGGAAGTAAAATAGATGGCGTGATGGATATGCTAATCTCTATGAGAAACCAAGCGAGAACAGATAAAGACTGGGTATTATCTGATAAAATTAGAGATGAACTAGCAATTTTAGGAATTCAATTAAAAGATGGAAAAGACGGAACTACTTTTTTAATTAAGAATTAAGAATGTAGAATTAAAAATTTAAAACGTACGACCTCTAGCGTATAGCATACAGCGTACAAGCGTACAAGCGTACAAGCGTACAGCATACAGCATACAGCAAAACAAACAACTTGAAACTACTTAAAAAAATACTAATCTTTCCTTTTGTACTATTGGTTCGCTTTTACCAAGTTGCTATATCTCCTTATACACCAAATTCATGTCGCTATCAACCAACCTGTTCACACTATACAGTTGAGGCACTTAAGCTTCATGGATTATTCAAAGGTGGATGGCTTTCTATAAAAAGAATTGGTAGTTGTCATCCGTGGGGTGGTAGCGGTTATGATCCTGTTCCGCCAAAAAATATCAAAAAAAAAGAGACCGAATAATTCGACCTCTTTCATATTTTTTGAATAGTTACAAATAATAGTATTAAAATTCAGCAAAAGTCTTATCAATAATTTTCACACATTCCATCAATTGTTCCTTATTCATCACTAAAGGAGGAGCAAAACGAATAATATTACCATGTGTTGGCTTTGCTAATAGGCCATTATCACGTAATTTTAAACAGATATTCCAAGCGGTTTCACTTTCTTCAGTATCGTTGATCAGTACTGCATTTAGTAGTCCTTTACCGCGAACCGCTTTTAATAAATCATATTTTTCAACAAGTTTTCCCATTTCAGAACGGAAAAGTTTACCTAATTTATCTGAATTCTCAGCTAGTTTTTCATCTTGAATAACATCTAATGCTGCCATTACAACGGCAGCAGCAAGTGGATTCCCTCCAAATGTAGAACCGTGTTGACCGGGTTTTATCACATTCATAATGTCGTCGTTTGCCATTACAGCAGAAATCGGATAAACACCACCCGATAAAGCTTTACCCATAATTAATATATCTGGAACCACATTTTCGTGGTGCACAGCAAGAAGTTTTCCTGTTCTTGCAATTCCTGTTTGTACTTCGTCGGCGATAAATAAAACATTGTGTTTTTCACAAAGAGCTTTGGCTTTTTGTAAATAACCTTCTGATGGTACATAAACTCCTGCTTCTCCTTGTATGGGTTCTACTAAAAATCCAGCAACGTTCTCTGTTGTTTCTAGGGCATTTTTTAAAGCTTTAAGATTGTTATATTCAATCTTTATAAATCCCGGTGTGTACGGACCAAAATTTTTCCTTGCATCAGGATCGTTAGAGAATGAAATTATAGTGGTTGTACGACCGTGGAAATTATTTTCACAGACGATAATATTCGCTTTTTCCTCCGGAATTCCTTTGACTTCATACGCCCACTTACGGGTAAGTTTAATGGCAGTTTCAACAGCTTCAGCACCTGTGTTCATGGGTAGAAGTTTGTCATATCCAAAAAGTTCAGACATATACTTTTCTTGTTTTCCTAACATGTCGTTATAAAAGGCACGAGATGTCAAATTTAAAATCTGAGCTTGTTGGTTTAAAGCACCGATAATTTTTGGATGACAATGTCCTTGGTTTACTGCAGAATAGGCAGACAAAAAATCATAGTATCTTTTTCCTTCTACATCCCATACGTAAACACCTTCACCTTTTGATAAAACAACCGGAAGTGGATGATAATTATGAGCTCCATATTGATTTTCTAAAGCGATGGCTTGAGCCGAAGTCATTGGTTTTGTCATGTTTTAAAATTTAAAAAATTTATGTTTGTTTTCAGTTGACAAATGTAGTAAATTATACATTGTAAAAAAGTTTTTTTAAATGGTATCTAGTTAATATCGGTGTGATTTTCTACCTGTTACATGAGAATAAAAAAACAGTGAAGTAGTTAAGCAAACAAATTGATTTTTGTACCTTTGCATCTATTATTAACATTATAACCCATTTAATTATGAAAAGAGTATTTTTAACAATGATAGTTATAACAGTTGTTGCTTTTGCTTTTACCTCTTGTAAAGGTGAAAAAAAAGTTGAAAAAGCAGCTGAAGAAACTGTTGAAGTAACAAAAGAAGTAGTAAAAGAAGTAGAAACAGTAGTAGAAGTAAGTGTTGAAGAAACAGCATTTAATGCTATTGTTGACAAAATTGATGCAGCTAACAAATGTTCTGCTTGTCACAAAGCTGAAGCAAAATTTGTAGGACCATCTTACAAAGAAATTGCAGATAAATACAAAGCTGAAAAAGGAAACCTCGTTAAGTTCTTAAAAGAACAAGCCGACCCAATTGTTGATCCTCCACAATTTGCTATTATGAAAGCAAATTTAATGATAACTAAAAAACTATCTGGAGATGATCTAGCTGCTATTGCTACATATATTCGTTCATTCGAATAAGTAGTTGTAGTTTAACACAACTTTTTTAAAAAGCACTACGTCAAGGCGTGGTGCTTTTTGTATTTTTGCACTATATGGGAAGACGTAGAAAACCTAAAATATTTGAAAACATTGAAGTAATTGATGCCGGTTCTAAAGGAAAAGCCATTGCAAAAGCACCGGACGGCAAAGTTATTTTCTTAAATGATGCCGTTCCTGGTGATGTTGTTACCGTAAAAACAGGAAAACAACGTAAAGCTTATTACGAAGCCAAAGTAATCGAATATCACAAGCTTTCAGAAAAAAGAACCGAACCTGTTTGCAAACATTT
>JAUVOS010000020.1 GCA_030599055.1 Lutibacter sp. | reverse complement strand
TTAGTAACATATCTAATTTTAAATGTGCCATTGCATAAGAAGCCATTAATATTTCAAAACCGTTTAATCTTGGTATTAAATGTTCTTCTACATAACCACTCCAAGCACCTTTCATTGCTTTAAAGTTTTTGTTGTAAATAAGTTTTACAACTTCTGCTAAAAAAGTTCCTGTACCTGTTGCTGGGTCAAGTATTTGTACCTTGTGAACTTCTTTTTCTACCTCTTTATATCCGCTTTTAAAGTTTTTATTTGCGATATCAGTTTTTACCTTTATTTTGGTTTTACTCGTATCTGCTAAACCTTGTGGTAAATCAAATTCTGTTTTTAAAATATAATCTACAGCACGAACTATAAAATTTACAACAGGTTCTGGTGTGTACCAAACACCTCTTGCTTTACGTAATTTTGGGTCGTATTCTGCTAAAAAGGTTTCGTAAAAATGAATTATTGGGTCATTGGTTTGGGTGCTTTTTCCAAAATTATGTAATAGACCATCTATATCTGTTGCTCTAAAAACCTCTGCAAGGTTATCAACTGTAGTTTTAATTCTTTCGTCAATATCAGGTCCAGCAACATAGCCAAAAAGTTTGCGTAAAAATGGATTCGATTTTGGAATTAGTTCTGCTGCTTCTTGTCTGCTAAAATTATTTAAAGTTGGGTCGTGCAATCTTGCTGCAAACATTCCGTATGCTAAAGTTTGAGCATAAATATCTGCAAAACCTTTGGGTTTTAAATCATGAATTAATATTTCCTTAAAAGTATCGTATTGAACTTTTAGCGATGTGTTTTCTTGTGTTTCTTCATCAGACGTTATGGCACGTTCTAAAATATCTTGTAGTAATCGTGCTTTACCAGCCATCATTTTAGCCAATTTCTTTGACGATTTGATAGTTTGTCCGATATGCGTACAGAAATCTTTTATTAAGTTCTCAAATTTTTCAAAATTTTCGGGAATTGGTTTAACACTATTATCTTCAATTTCGCCAATTCGTATTTCGTGAACTAATTTTCCATCTTGAAAGAATTGAAACCAAACATAATCTGTAATGATAAGATTATCGAGTGCTTTTTTATAACGACCAAATTGCTCTTTGTACGATTTACTATTTAAGTCTTTTCCAATATCTTTTGCTTCAATGTAACCAATAGGAATTTTACCTTTAGTAATTACATAATCAGGATTTCCGCAATCTGTTACGTTTGCAGGTTCGTTTGTAATCTCAACTCCCTGTACTAATTCTCTAATTAGAGTTTCCAAGTCGCCTCTGTAAGAATGTTCTCTTGATATTCTAGATTGAAGTCTTTTACTTACTATTTCAATGTATTTTTCTATATTCATTCTCTATTTCAATCTTTGTAAGCGTTGGTAAGAAATTGCTCTTTTGATTTTTTTAGCGTTGGCTTTTTCTTTTAGCAGGATTTTTGTTTTTTTCTAATATGGGTATAGCCTTTGTATATACATATTATTGATATATCCATAATATATTTTGTTGATATTTTCCATAACAATTGATTCTTTTTCGATAATCCTATTTCAAAGTTAGGGGTTTTAGGTATAATAACCAAAGGCATATTCCCTTTTATTTAAACCTAGTGTAACTATTCACCCAGTTCTTTTATTTCACGCAAAGGCGCAAAGGCGCTAAGAAACAGCTAATATAGCTGTCTTTTTCCTTCTTTTCGTGAAAATATAAAATAATGAATGTAAAGATAAATGCTTTGCATTCAGAAACTTAGCGGCTTTGCGGCTTTGCGTGAGAAAATTTTGGCTGAATAGATACAACCTAGTTTGTTAGAATCTTTAAATATTGTTTTCATTATTAGTATTTTTGCTTATTATTCAATACCTATAAACAAAAATCAATCTATGCTTAGTATTTCATATATTCAAAATAACCAGGAAAAAGTTCTGGAAGGATTAGCAAAAAGAAACTTTAAAGAAGCGGAGAAAATAATAGCAGCTGTTCTTAATAAAGATACAGCTAGAAAAAAAACGCAAACAGAATTAGAAAATACCTTAGCCGAATCCAATAAAATTTCAAAGGAAATAGGTTTTTTGTTTAAAACCGGAGAAGTAGCAAAAGCAAATGAGCTAAAAGAGAGAACGGGACAATTAAAAATACTTTCTAAAGAGCTTAGTGAAGCCGTAACTAAAATGAGTGCGGAAGTTAATGAGCTACTTTATTTAATTCCAAATATACCGAATGAATCTGTAAAAGCAGGAAATACTGAAGAAGACAACGAAGAAATTTTTTCCAAAGGTGATTTTCCTAAATTACATGAAAAAGCATTGCCACATTGGGAGCTCGCTAAAAAATATGATATCATAGATTTTGAATTGGGTACCAAAATAACTGGTGCTGGTTTTCCTGTTTATAAAGGTAAAGGTGCTAAATTACAACGTGCTTTGATCGCTTATTTTTTAGATAAAAATTCGGATGCTGGCTATGAAGAAGTACAACCACCTTATTTGGTAAATGAAGCTTCTGGAATAGCAACCGGACAATTACCTGATAAAGAAGGACAGATGTACCACGATGCAAAAGACGATCTATACTTAATTCCAACTGGTGAGGTTCCGCTTACTAATATGTATAGAGACATTTTACTAAAAGAAACAGATTTTCCATTAAAAACTACGGCTTATACACCTTGTTTTAGACGTGAAGCAGGTTCTTATGGTGCGCATGTTCGTGGTTTGAATAGACTGCATCAATTCGATAAAGTTGAAATAGTTCATGTAGAACATCCTAATAATTCTTACAAGGCTTTAGATGCGATGGTAGCCCACGTTAAAGAAATTTTAAATGAACTGGGAATGCCTTATCGTATTTTGCGTTTATGTGGTGGAGATTTAGGATTTACAGCTACCTTAACCTACGATTTTGAAGTATATTCTATCGCACAAGAACGTTGGTTGGAAGTGAGTTCTGTTTCTAATTTTGAATCTTTTCAATCCAATCGTCTTAAACTTCGTTTTAAAGATGAAAACGGAAAAAGTAATTTGGCACATACCTTAAATGGAAGTGCTTTAGCCTTACCTAGAATTGTCGCAAGTATTTTAGAAAATTATCAAATTCCTGATGGAATAAAAATTCCTGATGTTCTTATCAAGTACACTAATTTTGATATAATTGACTAGTTTTCTTTTTCTTAGTTTCAAATAATTATTAACAGAGCGATGATTAACCGAAATATAGATTAGGTATAACTACCTATTATTGAAAGTCTTACGTCTTATGTCTTGTGTCTTTTCGTCTTATGTCTATCGGGTTAATATATATAAAATGTATCTGATTTTTCTTTTAATTTTTATTGTATTTTAGTGCAGTTAAAAAAACAACATTATGACACATATAAAAAAAAGTAAAGGTACTATAGGAATTTTAACCGGAGGAGGAGATGTTCCCGGACTTAATCCAGCAATAAGAGCAATAACTATTCGCGCTATTCGTGAAGGTTATAGAATAATTGGATTTAAAAGAGGTTGGGCAGGTTTAGTAGATATTGTACGAGATAAAAAACACGACAACTCTAATAATTATTCTGAATTGAGTCATATAGAAGTTAACAAAACTGGTCGTACCGGCGGAACTTTCTTACATACTTCTAGAACACGACCTACTTCAGTTAAAAAAAATGAAGTTCCAAAGCATTTAAAATCTGCTTATACTAAAGAAACAAATGATCTCACAAAAGAAGTCATTGCAAATTTAGATTGGTTAGGTGTTGATTATTTGATTCCAATTGGAGGTGATGATACATTGAGTTATGGTGTTCACCTCTATAAAAAAGGTGTTAAAGTGGTTGCTATGCCAAAAACAATGGATAATGATGTCCCTGGAACAGATTATTGTATAGGCTTTTCTACTTGTATTACCCGAACTATGGAATTAACAAATAATCTTCGTACCGTAGCCGGTTCACACGAAAGGTTTATGGTTTTAGAAGTATTTGGACGCTATGCCGGATATACAGCTATGTTGCCGACTATGGCAGGTGCAGCTGATAGATGTGTAATACCAGAACATCCTTTTGATATAGAACATTTAACCGAATTAATGACTTTTGATAGAAAGAATAACCCATCTAATTATTCTATTGTACTTGTATCTGAAGGAGCTACGTTTAAAGGAGGAGAGATGCATTTTGAAGATCAAAAAACCGATGCGTATGGGCATGCAAAATTAGGAGGTATTGGAGATAAAGTTTCAGCTGAATTAAAGGCAATTTCTCCTAGATTTAATAAAGGTACACCTGTAAATGTAATCAATCAAAAATTAGGCTATCTCACACGTTGTGGTAGTCCGGATGCGATTGACTCTATCGTTCCAATGGCTTTTGGTACTCTAGCTCTAGATTTAATACTTAATGGTATTTATGGAAGACTGGTCGTACTAAAAAATGGTAGATACGATCATGTACCTTTAGAAGTGGTGACTAGTACTAAGAAAATAGTGAACGTAGAAAAATATTATGATATAAAAAGATTTCATCCTTATTTTCATAATTTTGAAATGCTTCCTCTTTTTATCATGACAAGTGATTAGGAAATTTTAGGTATTTCTAATTTACGACAAATGAATAAATGAGCTTTTCATATTTATTTATTTCGTTTAAAGATTTTAAATACGCATTTATTTGCCCTTTTTTCATAAAATTTAAAGCTCTTTTTTTGGCTAGTTTATATTGTTTTGTTAGATCTTTCATATCTATAGTTTAGTGGTTGTTTTATTCGTATTTCAAATGCCGTGCCAAAATCATTTTAAAAGTTTTCAACAACTATATATATATATATTATTTTAATAAATTAATTTAAAAAAAAATGATGTATATGATAGTTAGTTGATAAGTACAATAAAATTCTTTGCATTTATTTGTATAATTTAAAAAGCTTTTGTTATCAATTTTTATAAACATTTTTATAAATCATAAAACATTATAAATCAATATAAATTTGTTACTATTAACAAATGGTTAATAAGAAAAAGTAAAGAAATAGTTAATAAAAACACACAAACAGATTGTTTATAAATACATAAAAATATGTTTATAAACAGCGCAAAAAATAGTATAAAAAATTTTGCATAATTCAGTTGTAGTTTCACTTATAAAAAACAATGGATTAAATGAAATAAACTTATTAGTATTAGTTGTAAATTTGTAAACAATTAAGCTAATTGTTAAATAACTAAGTATTACTATTTTAATTTTTAGTATTAACAATTACTTTTTTTTCTGTTAATAAACATAAAAATGAAAAAAATAAATACCATATCCATCGCTAATGATCACGCCGGAACTCAATATAAATTTGAAATAGTAAAACTCTTAGAGAGTAGAGGAATCAAAGTACTTAATTTTGGAACTGATACAGAAGAAAGTATGGATTATCCGGATACTATTCATCTAGCCGCCGCCGCTGTTGATACCCAAAAAGCAGATTTAGGTATCGTACTTTGTGGTAGTGGAAATGGTGCACAATTAACAGCTAATAAACATAAAAATGTTCGTGCTGCTCTTTGTTGGAATAATGAGTTAGTAGCTTTAGCACGCCTACATAATGATGCAAATATATTGAGTATTCCTGCTCGATTTGTTTCCTTACAACAAGCTTTGGGTTTTGTAGAAATTTTTATTTCAACTGAATTTGAAGGAGGAAGACATCAAAAACGTGTGGAAAAAATTAATTTATAAATTAGAGCAACCATTCACCCAGTTCTTTTATTTCACGCAAAGGCGCAAAGGCGCAAAGACACAAAGACACAAAGACACAAAGAAACAGCTAATATATTTGTTTTTTTTCTTTTTTTCGTGAGAATATAAAATTAATGAATGTAAAGCCAAATACCTTGCATTCATAAACTTAGCGTCTTTGCGCCTTTGCGTGAGAAAATTTTGGATGAATAGATACAAATTAGAAGTATTTCACACCAAATAATCTCCACCAATTTCCATAAAAAACCTACCTTTACTTTTTTTAATTTTGAATATATAATTAACTTTATTTTTCAATTTTTTCATTCACATTACACTTATTAATTATAAAAATACATTAATTATGAATAAAGTATTATTACTTGGTGCCGGTATGGTTGCTAAACCAATTACCGATTATTTACTTGAGAATAATATTGAATTAACGATTGCAAGTCGTACGGTTTCAAAAGCAGAAAAGTTAATTAAAAATAGAAAAAATGGAAAAGCACTTGCCTGGACAGTTGATGAAATGGAGAAATTAGAAACATTAGTTGCTGATCATGATTTAGTGGTCAGTTTATTACCTTATTCTTATCATGTTTCTGTGGCAAAACTGTGTATCAAGTACAAAAAAAATATGCTGACCACTTCTTATGTTTCACCCGAAATGATTGCCTTAAATTCAGAAGCAAAAAAAGCAGGTATTATTATTTTGAATGAAATAGGTGTAGATCCGGGTTTTGATCATATGACCGCCATGCGAATAATTGACAAAGTACAAAGTGAAGGAGGAAAAATTAAAGAGTTTTATTCATTATGCGGTGCTTTGGCTGCTCCAGAAGAAACAGATAATCCATTTAAATATAAATTTTCATGGTCGCCTAAAGGTGTGATATTGGCGGGAAATAATAGTGCAAAATATAAAAAGAAAGGGAAAGTAATCGAAATTCCAACAGAAAACCTTTTTAAAAGTCCACTTCAAATAGATTTTCCTAAAGTAGGTAAAATGGAGGTGTATCCAAACCGTGATTCCATGGCTTATATTGATATTTACAATTTACCTAATGTAGATACGATGTTTCGGGGCACATTCCGATATCCAAATTGGTGTGAAAGCCTAGATGCAATCAAAGCATTGGGCATGGTTACTAATAAAAAACAAGACTTTAAAAGAAAGACCTATAAAGAAGTTGTTGCCGAACAAATACAAGTATCTTCTGAAAATATAAAAGAAAAAGTTGCTAAAAAATTAAGTATTTCATTAAATAGTCCCGCGATGCTTTCTATGGAATGGCTCGGATTATTTAGTGACGATCCAGTTCATTTAAAAGAAGGGTCAACCTTTGATATTACATCTGATTTAATGTTGGAAAAAATGATGTTACCTGATGGAGCTCGTGATATGGTAATAATGTTACATTCTTTTTTAATTGAAACAGCAACAGGAAAAAAAGAAGTTATTAAATCACGATTGCTTGATTTTGCAACGAAAGAAGATACTTCCATTGCCCGAACAGTTGCTTTACCGGCAGCCATTGCTGTAAAAATGATTTTGGAAGGAAAAATTAAAGATACAGGCGTTCATATTCCCATTGCTAAGACTATTTACAATCCTATATTAGACGAACTCGAAAAAATGGGCATTTTTATGATAGAAGAATGGGGATTACCGGAATCAGAAAAGATGGAGTAAAGTTTTATTAACTACAAGACCTAGTGGGTTTAAAAAACCTACTAGGTCTGTTAGAAATTTAATTATCTGATTCTTTACTGCTTCCAAGAACTACTGAAATGGTCAAGCCATTTATTTACAAAACTTAGTACCTTTGTCAAAACCAAATCAAATAGTAATAATTTAAAAACCAAACATATGAAACTAAATAATTACGTTGATATTTCAACAATTGACAAAGAAGCTAAAAAGGATTATATCGATAGACATTCCCCTTTTATTTATTGTGCAGATGAAGCTAAAAAAGGAGAAAAGTTTAAAGTTACCATTAAAGTAGGAAAAGAATATTCACATCCTGATGATTTTGATCACTATATATCCTATGTACAATTATGGGATGGCGAAACATTATTAGCCCAATCTAATTATGAACCAGGAACCCTCGGAAATATGCCCAATCAATTAGAAGTAGCTTTTTTTATAGTACCTACTAAATCTAAAATGAAATTAACTGCGGCAGCTTATTGTACAAAACACGGACTTTGGACCAATGAAACCAAAGAAGTAAAAGCAGTTTAATAAAAGTTTTTTACAATAATAATATAAGTCATTTCGATACGTGTCGAGATGATTTGTATTTTTATAGTACTTTTGAATGTATAATTAATTTATTGTAATGGCACACGATCATCACCACCATAGAACAGTAAGCGGTAAAAATCTTTTGATTACCATCTTATTGAATATTGGAATTACAGTCGCACAATTAATAGGTGGTTTTATATCAGGTAGTTTAGCTTTATTATCAGATGCTGTTCATAATTTATCAGATGTAATAAGTTTGATTATTAGTTATGTTGCCAATAGACTTTCTCACAGAAAAAAACAAAACCTTAGTCAGACTTTTGGTTATAAACGTGCCGAAATAATTGCCGCTTTTTTCAATGCAGCTACGCTGATTATCATTGCTGTTTTTTTAGGAATTGAAGCCATTAAGCGTTTTAACAATCCTGTTGAAATAGGGAGCAATGTGGTTATATGGTTGGCTTTAATCGGTGTATTAGGTAATGGTTTAGGGGTTTTATTTCTTAAAAAAGATGCAAAACACAACCTAAATATGCGCTCAGCATATTTGCATTTATTAACTGATATGCTCACTTCTGTTGCTGTATTAATAGGTGGTTTGTTAATGAAGTTTTACCAGATTTATTGGATTGATGCAACTTTAACTTTAATAATATCTATTTATTTAATCTATATGAGCTGGCGTATTTTTGTGGAATCTTTAAAAATACTCATGCTTTTTGCACCCGATCATATTGTAATTAAAGATATCGAAACAGAAGTACTAAAAATCATAGAAATTAAAAATATTCACCACGTACATGTTTGGCAACTCAATGATGAGAATATTCATTTTGAAGCACATATCGAATTCAATAAAGATGTAAAACTTTCAGAATTTGACAAAATTTGTGAAAAAATAGAAAAACTTTTAGCAAATGATTTTGGTATTTACCACAGTAATTTGCAACCGGAATTTGAACGTGATGATACTAAAGATTTTATTATTCAGGATTAGGTAAATCCATAAAATAATAAGAAGGAAAAAAGTTTACAGTGACTACATCATACAAATACGAACTTCAAAAAATATTTCAAGAAAACTCCGATGTACACCGAGCAAAAATGCAAGCAAAGTACATGAAAGATCATTTTGCTTTTTACGGTTTAGCATCACCAAAAAGAAAAAAATTACAAGCCCCTTTTTTAGTTAACAAATACCTACCCAAAAAGCACGAATCCAACGCAATAATCAAAGAACTATGGCAGAAACCGCAACGTGAATTGCAATATTTTTCACAGGAATTGGCTTACAAATATCTAATGCAAATTGAGTCAAAAGATATCGATCTCTACGAATGGATGATTATGAACAAATCATGGTGGGATACAGTTGATTTTATCGCTGTAAATCTCGTTGGAAACTATTTTAAATTATTTCCTGATAAAAGAAAAATAATTATCAGAAGATGGATGAAATCAGAAAATATTTGGTTGCAACGAACCTGTCTTATTTTTCAATTGAAATACAAAGATGAAACTGATACCAAAATTTTATCAGATTGTATTGAAAAGCTTTTAAGCTCAAAAGAATTCTTTATTTGTAAAGCGATCGGTTGGGCATTGCGACAGTATGCTAAAACAAACCCTGATTGGGTTCGTGAATTTGTAAAAAACCACCCAAAATTATCAAATTTAAGTCGTAGAGAGGCGTTGCGTTTGCTGTGATAATAATTGTCTGTAACTATTCTCTCACTTTCTGTATTTGTATGCAAAGAATGTAAACCATTTAAAACTATTGTATTACGAAATTCTTAAAAAAGAATAAATGCTTGGCATTTATAAAACTTTGCGTTCTTTGTGTTTTAAAAATCACCCTAACTCCTTTGCGGGCTTTGCGTGAAATACACTTTTAAAAACTCTTACGGGTGAATAGATTCAGTAAAACGGAAAAAGATAAAGAAATTATCGGGTATTTTGGTGTTTAATTGGTATTATAATATTGTTACAAATACAATTAATAAATTTCACGTACTTTGCACATTATGATTATACAACAAGTAATTGATACACAAGGAGCAACTGATTTTATAAAGTTTCCCGTTTACCTATACAAAAAGAATCCGTATTGGATACGTCCCTTAGATAAAGATATACAGAGTGTATTCGATATAAAAAAGAATACAATAGCAAAAAAAGATAATTTTATGCGTTGGATGCTTTTTGATGAACAAAAAAAGCCCATTGGAAGAATAGCCGCTTTTGTCAATGCAAAAACCGTAAACAAGAATAATGAATATCCTGTTGGCGGTATTGGTTTTTTTGAATGTATTGACAATCAAGAAGCCGCCAACCTCTTGTTCGATACAGCAAAAATTTGGTTTCAAGAAAAAGAAATAGAGGCAATGGAAGGGCCCATTAATTTCGGAGATCGTGATAAATTTTGGGGTTTATTAACAAAGGGTTTTGATCAAGAACCCAATTACTTGGCGAATTTCAATTTTAGCTACTACCAAAATCTTTTTGAGAATTACGGATTTAAACTCTATTTCAATCAGTTTACTTTTAAGCGAGATATTTTATTAAAATTACCGGATGAATATCTAATAACAGCAAATCAGATATTCCAAAATCCCGATTATAAATTTGAACACCTTCGTAAAAAAAACCTAGAGAAATACACGGATGATTTTAGAATAATTTATAATAAAGCTTGGGCAAAACATCTTGGAGTTTCTGAAATGAAATCTCGACAAGCAAAAGCAATAATTAACTCACTTTTACCGGTATTAGACGAAAAAGTAGCTTGGTTTGGATATCACAAAAACGAACCCATTGCTTTTTTTATATCAGTACCTGAAGTCAATCAGGTTTTTAAACATCTTAATGGAAAATTAAACCTTTGGGGTAAATTGATTTTTCTAAAACAAAAGCTACTAAAAACCAATAAAAAACTATTGGGAATTATCTTTGGCGTTGTTCCAAAATATGATGGTAAAGGAGTAACACACGCACTGACCCATATTGCACGAAAAACAATGGAAGAAGAAACAAATTATCGTTTTTTTGAAATGCACGGAATAGGAGATTTTAATCCGGCAATGATAAAATTAGTTACTAAATTTAAAGGTTCAGAAAAATCTAAAATTCATACAACTTATCGTTATGTATTTGATAGAAATAGACCTTATAAAAGAATGCCAATAAAAACTAAAGATAAGAAACATGCTTAAAGATTATGTTATTATAACGGGAGCTTATGGAGGTCTTGGAAAAGCACTTTCTCTAGTTTATGCCAAAGAAGGTTTTGGACTCATTTTACTGGGTAGAAAAAAGAAAAAACTTCAAGAGCTAGAAAATGAATTGTCTAAAATATCGGAGATAGAATCGGTAGTTTGTGATGTTAGTAATTGGAAAAGTTGTCAAAAAGCCTATATTCAGATAATGGATATGGGTGTCAAAATTAAAGCGCTTATCAATAACGCAGGTATTACGTATATTCAAAATTTTGATACAAATTATAAGATTGATAAATACCAAGAATTAATCAACACCAATCTTAATGGAGTCGTATATTTAACGCAACTTTTTATTGATGTTTTAATTAAAAACAAAGGAAGTATTATTACTATTTCAAGCGTAATAGGTTATGCACCGGTAATTGGCAGAACAGCTTATGCAGCATCAAAATTTGGTTTAGAAGGATTTTTCAGTGTTTTAGGAGCCGAGCAAGATGACAAACTGCATATAATGATGGCATATCCTACTTTTATTCAAACTCAGATTAGAGATAATTCAAACCTAAGCGTAAAAAAATACGAGGTCTTAACAGCCGACCAGGTCGCTAACAAAATATTTGATGCTTATAGTAAGAAAAAATCAAAAGTATATATCGGTAAAACAGCCAAACTCTCTTATTATTTATATAAATATTTGCCAAATTTCTATGTAAATTTGATGCGTAAAAAAGTAAATAACAAAATTTAAAACTTTACAAAACCAACCAACAACCTAATGAATAAACCAATAAATAATCTACTCAAAACAATAGGAAATACGCCTTTAGTCAGATTAAACACTTTATGTAATGTATATAATTGCGAAGTATATGGTAAGTTAGAATCTTTCAATCCTTCGATGTCTATGAAAGACAGAATAGTTAATTATATCATCGAAAAGGCGGAAAACGAAGGAATTCTAAAGCCAGGTATGACTATTGTAGATGCTACAAGTGGCAATACAGGTTTATCTATTGCTTTAATAGCATTGATAAAAGGCTATAAGTGCATCGTGACCGTAAAAGATAGTTCGGCAAAGGCAAAAATTAGTCAATTACAATTATATGGAGCACGTGTCATAAAATGTCCAGCGAAAGCAAAACCCGAAGATCCATTATCTTATTATTCAATGGCAAAGAAAATTGTCGATGAAACGCCTGATGCTTTTTTCCTTGATCAAAATCATAATGACAATCACTTTAAAGCACATTACCACGGTATGGGAAAAGAACTTTGGGAGCAAACAGAGGGAAAAATCTCTCATTTTTTTACGAGTTCTAGCACAGGAGGTACAGTTTCTGGAACAGGAGCTTTCTTAAAAAGTAAAAACCCCAACATAAAAATAATATGTGCAGACGCCATAGGATCGGTTTTAAAACCTTTCCATGAAGAAGGTATTTATTACGGCGAACTTAAAAAACAAACGCCGCTTGAAGGTGTGGGAAAAGATATTATTCCTTCTGTTTTTCATGCAGATGTTATAGATGAATGTATTGAAATAGATAATGAAAAAAGTATTCAAAATGCATTAGACCTTTTGAAAGATGAAGGAATTTTTGCAGGAGGTTCTAGCGGTGCGGCAATTGACGCTTTTAAGCAATATAGAGCAAACCATCCTGATGAAAAAATAAGCATGGCAGTATTAAACTTTCCTGATTACGGTATAAAATACATGGGAAAATTATACAATCCTAAAGCGGAAGCAGAAAATGCTTCCGACTTGGTTTAATAAAAAGATGTTTTATGAATTTTAAAGATAAAACAGTATGGATAACGGGCGCTTCCTCAGGAATTGGTAGCGCATTAGCAATTGAATTTGCAAAAATAGGAGCTGTCATAATTTTATCTTCTAGAAATACAAAAAAACTAGAAATTGTTAAATTAGAATGCGAAAAATTAGGCGCAACATGTATTGTTCAAATTTTAGATTTAGAAAATCAAGATAATTTTTCAAAAATCACAGAAGAAATTATTGCTAAATACCATACAATCGAAGTGCTTATTAATAACGGAGGAATTACGCAACGTTCTTTAGTCAAAGAAACACCTCTCGAAATTGATAGGAAAATAATGGAAATCAATTTTTTCGGCAATATTGCTTTAACAAAAGCAGTTTTGCCGTTTATGATTAAACAACAATCAGGAAGTATTGTAACAATTAGCTCTGTGGTTGGAAAATTTGGCGTTCCAAAACGTTCTGCTTATTCAGCCTCTAAACATGCGCTTCACGGATTTTATGAAACACTTCGTGCAGAGCACAAAGCCGATAATATCAATGTGACGATTGTTATACCGGGCTATGTGAAAACGAATATTTCATATAATGCCATGTTAAAAGACGGGAGTAAAAATAATAAGCTAGATGATGGACAAGCGGGCGGAGTATCAGCAGAATATTGTGCTAAAAAAATAATAAAAGGAATTAGCAATAATAAAAAAGAAGTATTAATTGGAGGTAAGGAATTGATAATGGTTCACTTGCGACGCTTTTTACCATTTATTTATTACAGAATTATAGATAAAGTCAAAACAACATAAATTATAGTAAATGGCAAAAATTATAAGTGGCATACAGCAAATAGGGATAGGTATACCAGATGTTTATGAAGCTTGGGCTTGGTATAATAAAAACTTTGGTTTTGATTTACCATTGTTTGATGAAGCCGCAGAAGCGGGTTTAATGCTACCTTATACAGACGGCAAACCACAAGAAAGACATGCCATTTTAGCACTAAATCTAAAAGGTGGTGGCGGTTTTGAAATTTGGCAGTACACCAGTCGAAAACCTCAATCCGCAACCTTTGAATTACAATTAGGAGATTTGGGTATTTTTATTACCAAAATAAAAACATCAAATCTTCAGATAGCCTATAAGACACTCCAAAAAAATGGAGTTGAAATGGTATCAGATATTGTTAAAATGCCAGATAATTCAGAACATTTTTTTGTTAAAGATCCCTATGGAAATTTATTTCAAATAGTAAAATCTACAGCTTGGTTTAAAGAAAAGGTAAAAGGAGTTTTTGGAGGTAATTATGGAGTTGTAATCGGTGTTTCTGATATAGAAAAATCAAAAGAATTCTACAGTAAAATTTTAGGATATGATACAGTAGTATTTCAAGAAAAGAATATTTTTAATGATTTTAAAAAGCTACCAGGTGGTAATCACGAAGTACAGAGAGTATTATTAAAACACAGCGAAGATAGAAAAGGTGCTTTTAGTAAATTATTAGGTCCAAGCACTATAGAACTGATAAAAGTTATGGACAGAACACCAGAAAAAATATTTAAAAATCGATTATGGGGAGACTTAGGCTTTATCCACCTGTGTTTTGACATTACAGGAATGAGTGACCTTAAAAAAGAATGTTTAACTTTAGGACATCCTTTTACGGTTGATAGTGCCAATAGTTTTGATATGGGAGAAGCAGCAGGACATTTTGCCTATATTGAAGATCCTGACGGAACACTTATTGAATTTGTCGAAACTCATAAAATACCTATTTACAAGAAAATAGGTTGGTACTTAAATCTTAAAAAAAGAGATCCCAAAAAACCACTACCTAATTGGATTTTAAACAGCATGCGATTTAGTAGAAAAAAGCATAAAGAATAAGCTAAATTTATATTTTTAAAAATCAAATGTGTAAATTTGCCACCACCAATTAAAAACAGAACAAAAATGGATTTATTCGATAAAATAAAAGCAAAACACGGACCTTTAAAAGATTATGCAGCTTCTAGTGAAGGATATTATATGTTTCCAAATTTAGAAGGCGAAATAGGACCTAGAATGCAATTTAATGGGAAAGAGGTTATCATGTGGAGTATCAATGATTATTTAGGTTTAGGAAATGATCCAGAAGTTAGAAAAAGAGATGCAGAATCGGCTAAAAAATGGGGTTTAGCGTATCCGATGGGTGCAAGAATGATGTCCGGACAAACACATAAACACGAACAATTTGAAAAGGAAATTGCACAGTTTCAAGAAAAGGAAGCCGCTTATTTATTAAATTACGGGTATCTAGGTGTTTTTTCAATCATTCAAAGTTTGGTCGATCGCCATGATGTAATTGTTTACGATTATGAATCGCATGCATGTATCGTTGATGGCGTTTCATTGCATTTGGGAAAACGCTTCGTTTTTGATCACAATGACATGGAAAGCTTAAAAAAACAATTAAAAAGAGCCACTAAAGTGATAAATAAAACAGGTGGATCTATTTTAGTTATTTCTGAAGGTGTTTTTGGTATGCGTGGTGATCAAGGAAAATTAAAAGAGATTGTCGCTTTAAAAAAAGAGTATGATTTTAGAATTTTTGTAGATGACGCCCATGGTTTTGGCACCCTAGGACCTCAAGGCCAAGGAGCTACTTTTGAACAAGGAATTCAAGACGAGATAGACATCTACTTTGCCACTTTTGCCAAAAGTTTTGCTAGTATTGGTGCTTATGTGACTTCCACCAAAGAAGTGATTCTACATCTAAAATACTCCATGCGTTCTCAAATTTTCGCCAAATCACTACCAATGCCAATGGTTGAAGGCGCTTTGTATAAATTGCAATTGCTGCGCGAATCTACTCAACACAAAGATAAATTATGGAAAATTGCACGAGCCTTACAATCTGGTTTGATAAAGTTGGGATATGACATTGGGGTTACTAACTCTGCAGTAACACCAGTTTATATAAAAGGTAGTGTAGAAGATGCTCTTAAAATTATTAAGGAAATGCGTGAAAAATACGGTATTTTTACCTCCGGGGTTGTATATCCCGTAATTCCAAAAGGAATGCTAATTCTGCGTATTATTCCTACTGCAGCGCATACCATGAAAGAAGTAGAAGAAACGATTGAAGTTTTTAAGAAAATGAAACCTTTTATCGCTGCTTTAACTAAATAGCAGTTTTTTATAGGAAAGCCCAAAGCCCAAAGTCTAAAGCCCAAAGCCTATAGCTCAAATCTCATCCAACTTAAAACCCTATTGAAATCCTAACAGGAATCATAATATGATGTATATAAGAATCTTTATAAACTTCACGAATTCCTAATTCAGCTCTTGTACTGATCACAATAGCATTTGTTAGATTAAATCCAAAGCCGGAAAAGACTCTTATATCCATTTTTTCCGGAGTTTCCTTTCCTGTATTTGAAAGTAAAAAGGAAGGACTACCACCGATTGTAAAAAACATATTATCTTTTTTTGATAGAAAAATATTATACGATACAGCAATATCTAAATAAGAAAAATTCCTATCTAAAACCATCGTTGTTATTTCACCAAAAATTCCTGTGTCAATACTGATTTCATCGTAAATTTTAGTAGTTGTATAATTGGTTTCTAGCATGCTAAAACCAAATCCGTCTTTAAATTTAACAAATCCACCGAATTGATAATTATAAGTTATATCAGCGTATTGGGGAACACCTTTAACCACATCGTCACCCTGTAAAATACTACTGATACTGTTGTTTAGTTTAATATCAGGCAAAATAGCTGAGTTAACTAATAGTCCGCCTTTTATTCCATACGAGAGATTATTTTGAGCTAGAGAAACGATTGCAAACAAAGATGCAATTATAATAGTTATTGATTTTCTTATCATGATTTATACTATTTTAAAAACACAAAAATATAAGATTACAAGCTTTTTAAATGTAACATTAGAGACTTCCATTAAAAGCGAGTATCTTTGGAATCTAGTATCATTATTTAATCACATTATTAATAGTTCGTTGGAATTTTATAACAAACTAATTTTTAGTAAAATAACAACCAACACATTTGGCATTTAATCCTCTAATAAACAATATGTTAATCTCATATCTCATATTTCAAATCTAACGCAGTGTTGATTATGCAATGGAAGTTTAAAACATATAAAGAATTAACAAAAAACGAGTTGTACAGTTTACTACGATTACGAGCTGAAGTTTTTGTGGTGGAACAAGATTGTCCCTATCAAGATGTGGATAATAAAGACCAAAAGGCACTTCACGTTCTCGCTATCGAAAAAGGTGAAGTAGTAGGCTATACTCGCGTTTTTAAACCGGGTGATTATTTTCAAGAAACATCTATTGGTAGAGTTGTAAGTAAATCAACCTACAGAGGATTAGGATTGGGGCATGAGCTAATGCATAAATCAATAGCTTATATCGAAGAAAAAAATATTTCCAAGCCCATACGCATAAGTGCACAGTCGTATTTAAAAAAATTCTATGAAAATTTCGGATTTAAACAGGTCGGTATTGAATATATGGAGGATTATATTCCTCATATAGGAATGTTAAGAAAATAAAAATTGGGTGTTTGTTAGGGAATAAAGTTTGCAAAATAAAAGATATTTCTTGGCGGGCAATTAAAAACACACTATAAAAAATGATAAATCTAATAAGTGATACGCTAACCAAACCAACTCCTGAAATGTTGGATTTTATGTTTCAAGCAGAAGTGGGAGATGATGTTTTTCAACAAGATCC
>JAUVOS010000255.1 GCA_030599055.1 Lutibacter sp. | reverse complement strand
CTCGCCATACTTAGGATCTACAATCCAATCTTGTTTTTTAGGAATAAAATAACTGTAAGGATGCTCTTTCAATTTATAAAAAGCTGTAATAGTTAAATAATAGCCTTTGATGTTATCCTTTGAAACGAAGGGAGGAATGCTTTCTATTGAACTGTCGGGCAAAAACAATCTCGCTTTAAAACAAACTTTTTGAGTAAGTAAAGAGACATCAATATTTTTTTCTTTTAAGATGTCAATTGTGCTCTTATGATACAATAAAGGAAATTGTTTTTCGTGTAATTTTTTGGTTTTATTCAGTAAAGAATCACGTCGGTTTGGTCCTACCCAACGGGCGAGTTCTTCTTCAATAGTTTCGTCATATAAGTAAACTTTACCACCTAATTCTATATGTATAAACTCATTTTTTTCTTTATTAAAAATAATAAAATCCAGTTCACCTAATGTGCGTTTATTTTCGTTTATTTGAATATTTTCAACCAAAAGTTCATAGTTTTTGGACTCTTGTATTAAAAAAGAAAAGAAACGCTCCAAACGATTCCCCAATCTTAAATTTTCAGGCATTTCAAGACGTAAAATATCTGATTCTGTAATCTCAATATTTGGCAATCTGAAGTTTTGTATGTGAAGCATCTTCCCTACTTCTTCAACATAGGTATTTGACAAAAAACCTTTTAATTGAAGGAATAGTCTATAGTGTCTATTTGGTTCCTTAAGGAAAGACATACTTTTTGTTTTTGTAGTGGTATTTAGTTTTTGTTGATCTGTTTTAAGACTAGTGTTAAGTAGTGATATATCCCTGATAATAATTACACTAATTAAATCCTTACGGATTTTAGGAAACTCAAAAACTTTAAATGAGTTCTAACTTACAATTTCTAGTTTGGCAAACTTTAATAACAATTTTTTAGTGCCAATACTAAATTTAATAGTTGCTTTTGTATTTGCTCCTGTCCCTTCGATGCTCAAAACTTCTCCTTTCCCAAATCTACTGTGTGAAACAATATTTCCTACAGTTAAATTACTATCAAATAAATTGCTTTTTGTAGCAGTAGCATCGGTTACTTTTTTTAGATTCTTAGGTGGTTTAAAGCGTTCAGTTGGTTTTCGAGTGGGTTTTTTATAACGAATTCTTTGTTTTGGCAAATCACCAAAAATAGCGGCATCTACAAATAAATTTTCTGTGGGTTCAATTTTTATAGGAGCCTGAATATCAAGATATTTTTCATCTAATTCTATTAAAAAACGGCTAGGCTCACCATCGGTGAGTTTTCCCCATCTAAATCGCATTTGCGTATGTAACAAATAGGCTTGTTTTTCTGCTCTTGTTAGCGCTACATAAAATAATCTGCGTTCTTCTTCAAGGTCTTCTCGTGTATTCATATTCATAGCAGAAGGAAACAAACCTTCTTCTAAACCTGCGATATATACATAAGGAAATTCTAATCCTTTTGCCATGTGTACAGTCATCAATGTGACTACATCTGTCTCTTCTTTATCAATATCAAAATCAGTAGCAAGTGCTACATTTTCTAAAAAAGCCGCTAGCGATGCATCTCCATCTTCATATTCAGTTTGAACAAGAATAAAATCTTGAACACCGTTTAAAAGTTCTTGTACATTCTCTACTCTACTAATATCTTCAGGCGTAGCATCTTTTTCTAAATCTCTTATAATTCTTGTTTTCTGTACTACTTCTTTAGCTACTTCAAAAGCATCGTGTGCTTCCATAAAAACTTGAAAGCTCTTAATCATCATCACAAAATCTGCTAGTTTCCGTTTGGTTCCCGCATTTATTTGAATGTCAATTCTATCAATTTGTTCTAGTAGATTGAAAATAGATTCATTAAGCTCATTTGCTTTTACCGTTAGTCTATCAAGTGTGGTTTGCCCTATTCCTCTTGCGGGATAATTGATGACTCTTTTTAAGGCTTCCTCGTCGTTTGGATTAATCAATAAACGCAAATAAGCTAATACATCTTTAATTTCTTTACGTTGGTAAAAAGACATACCGCCATAAATACGATATTTGATATTCTTTTTTCGCAAAGCATCTTCAACGGCTCTTGACTGTGCATTAGTACGGTATAAAACAGCAAAATCTACGTTTTTTAATTGTTTTTGATGTTTGTTGTCAAATATTGAATCGGCAATATATCTTCCTTCTTCAGCATCTGAAAGCAAACGCATCACTACAACTTTTTCACCGTGCCCATTTGCTGTCCAAAGTTCTTTTTCAAGTCGGACTTTATTCTTCTCAATAACAGAATTAGCTGCTAGAACTATATTTTTTGTAGAACGGTAATTTTGTTCTAATTTAAAAGTCTTTACATCACTATAATCCTTTCGAAAATTTAAAATATTTTGGATATTAGCACCTCTAAATGCATAGATGCTTTGAGAGTCATCTCCTACGACACAGATATTCTGAAAACGGTCTGCTAAAGCTCTAACAATTAGATATTGTGAATGATTTGTATCTTGGTATTCATCGACCAAAATGTATCTGAAACGATCTTGATATTTAGCCAAAACTTCCGGAAAACGTGTCAATAATTCATTGGTGCGTAATAATAAATCATCAAAATCCATAGCGCCCGATTTAAAACATCTCTCTACATAATTATGATAGATTTCGCCCATTTTAGGGCGCTTAGCCATCGCATCTGCTTCAATGAGATCGGGATTGTTATAATAAGCCTTAACTGTTATTAAATTATTTTTAAATTTTGAGATTCGAGAGGCAATTACTTTGGTTTTATACAAATCTCTATCCAAATGCATCTCTTTG
>JAUVOS010000113.1 GCA_030599055.1 Lutibacter sp. | reverse complement strand
TAATTACTTGTCATCACCAGATGATATTTATGTATCGCAATCACAAATTAAGCTATTTGGTTTAAAAACAGGTGATACTGTAAAAGGGATGGTGCGTCCTCCGAAATCAGGAGAAAAATATTTTCCATTAATTCGTGTTTCTAAAATAAATGGTTTAAATCCGAATGTAGTACGTGATCGTGTTGCTTTTCAACATTTAACACCATTATTTCCAGATGAAAAATTTGATTTAGCAACGGGTCGTAAAAGCATTTCGAGCCGTGTGGTTGATATGTTTGCACCTATTGGTAAAGGACAAAGGGGTATGATTGTGGCGCAACCTAAAACGGGTAAAACAATATTACTTAAAGATATTGCCAATTCTATTGCTGCAAATCATCCGGAAGTATATCAAATTATTTTATTGATTGACGAACGTCCAGAAGAGGTTACAGATATGAAACGTAGTGTACGTGCAGAAGTAGTTGCCTCAACTTTTGATGAACCCGCTGAAAAGCATGTAAGAGTTGCTAATATTGTATTAGAAAAAGCAAAAAGACTGGTTGAAAGTGGTCATGATGCCGTTATCTTATTAGATTCAATCACTCGTTTAGCAAGAGCATATAACACGGTAGCACCTGCTTCAGGTAAAATATTATCAGGTGGTATTGATGCCAATGCATTACATAAACCAAAACGTTTCTTTGGAGCTGCTCGAAATATTGAAGGTGGAGGTTCACTAACCATTATCGCAACAGCATTAACCGAAACAGGCTCAAAAATGGATGAAGTTATCTTTGAAGAATTCAAAGGAACGGGTAATATGGAATTACAATTAGATAGAAATATTTCTAATCGTCGTATTTATCCTGCTATTGATTTAATTAAATCGAGTACGCGAAGAGATGATCTATTAATGGATCCAAAAACAGTACAACGTATGTGGATTATGCGAAAATATTTGGCTGACATGAATCCTGTAGAAGCGATGAGTTTTATCAACGATAAAATCAAATTTACCAATTCTAACGAAGAATTTTTAATGTCGATGAATGGCTAAATAAATCTTTGCTACTTATTTTAAACCAGAATTCGACTTAAGGTTTTAAGTAGAAAAGATTTATATACTTATAAAAAACTCCCTAAATGTGTTATAATATTTAGGGAGTTTTTTTAAACCAAAATTCAAATTATTACAAATCACAATTTACTAATCTTTAGATAGTAAATCGGTATGTAACCCACATTCTGTTTTTTTCGTTCCAAACCATCTTGCAGCACGTGGGTCAGATAAATCAACTTTTTGTGTACAAGGAGCACAACCAATACTTTGATAGCCCTCTTTATCTAGAGGATGCTCGGGTAAGTGGTATTGCATTCGGTAGTCATATATCTGTTTTGCATTCCAATCTAGCATGGGATGAAAGCGAGTAATATCAAAAGGAGCGGATTGCTCCGTTTTCATATTATTTCTTGTGCTAGTTTGATCTGCTCGTACGCCACTTATCCAAACATCGTATTGTTTAAGATAAGATTCTAGGGGCTTTGTTTTATTAATAAGACAACAATAATCAGGATTGCTTACATGGTAAAACTGTCCTTTTGCATCTTTTTGTTGACTTTTTGGAATCAAAGGTACCACATTTATAACCTTTATTCCTAAAAACGTTGCTATTTGATCTCGAAACGATAAGGTCTCTGGAAAGTGAAAACCGGTGTCAATAAATAAAAAATCGATCTTTATTTTTGAAGTGCTCAAAATATGTAACAACGGAATACTGTGTGTTTGGAAAGAAGAACTCACGAAAATTTTCTCCCCAGATGAGGTGTATTTTTCAAGTTGTTTTTTTATCTTTTGTAAGGTCATTTCTTTCAAATTTACAATAAATAATAACTATTATTTGTAAAATTTCCTTTTCCTATATATTTTATTTCTTATAATCGTTATTTAGTGCTTGTCAGAAAACGTCGATTTTTTCGTTACGCTCGTATTGAAAACAGTTATCACGCCAATGCGTGACTCCTTATTTTCAATACTTCGCAAGCCTCAAACTCAACATTTTCTGACAAGCACTCAAAATATTAGAGTTTTCTGACGGAGACTATTTATAGGTTTCTTCAACGAAATCTTTATAGGTTACTTCTTTTTTCTTGTATTTTAAATTTTCTTTATAGAAATCGAGTAGTTTTTGACTCATCAATTGTTCTGAAAGGCGTTTTGTTTCTTCTTGATTTGTCATTACGTTATCAATGACAGGTTGTAACATTTCATCAGTTAAATGTTGCTGCCCGTATTGCATAAATTGTGCAGTAACCATCTCTTTTGCAAAATCTTTCAATTCGTCATAGGTAATTTTTATATCGTGCTCTTTAGCAATTTGCCCTTCGATAAGTTGGTAACGTAAACCTTTTTCAGAACGTACGTATTCAGCATCAGCTTCCTCTTTGGTCATTTCTTTTTCAGTACTTACTTGGAGCCATTTTTTAAGGAATTCGGAAGGTAAATCAAATTTTGTTTTTTCGATTAAATAATCAGTCGAAGCATTTAAAAATTGTTGGTCTGCTTGCCCTTGAAATTGCTTTTCAGCACTTTTTTTAATCTCTTCGCGTAGTTCTTTTTCAGACTTGATCTTGTCTTTACCAAACAATTTATCAAATAACTCTTGATTGAGTTCCGCTAATTCTGTTTTGTTAACTTCGGAAATTTTAAAAGTGACAGGAACAGAAAAGCTGTGTGCATCATCGTGGTCAAGACCTAATGCATTCATTAAATCGTGATCGTCTTTAAATAAGTTTTTAGTTTTTAAACCAATGACATCGCCTACTTTTTTTCCTAAGAATTTTTTTAGGTTTGCTTTGCCTTTGATTTGATCTAAATCAATAGTTGCATTTTTTTCTTGTTGTTCGTCTTTGTATTCAAAAGTAAAATCTCCAACCATTCTGCCACCTTCAACTACTTCTTTTTGAGAGACGAGTTTTCCGTATTGTTTTTGGATGTTTAGCATTTCATCATCAATAAACTTCTTGTCTGCGACGATTTTATTTAGGGTAATTTTCTTTTTAGTATCTAAATTAATTTCAAATTTAGGTGCCATTCCTAATTCAAAGTCAAATGCAAATTTTTCATTTTCCCAAGAAAAGTTTTCATCGGGTTTGGGGAGCGGATTCCCGAGGATATCTAATTTTTCCTCTGTTAAGTATTTATTTAAACCTTCTTGTAAAAGTTTGTTTACTTCGTCAATTACAATCGATTTTTCGTATTGTTTTTTAATCATTCCCATCGGCACAAAACCTTTACGAAAACCGGGCACAGAAGCCGTTTTTTTATAATCTTTTAAGATTTTTTCAACTTTGGGTTGGTAATCTTTTTTATCAACTTCTACAGTTATTACTGCATTTAATGTATCGATGTCTTTCTTTGTGATATTCATATCTAAATCGTTTGTTAACAGGGCGCAAAAGTAGTATTTTTTTCTTAATTAATAAATGTAAATTCTTTTCTTTCTGTTGTTGTATGCTTCTGAGTCATATTTGCATTTTTTTTGTAAATTTAAGTTTTGTAATAACAAACGATATTATAAATAAAATTAAATATGAAAAATCTTTATTCTCTAATTCTTATTCTTTCTTTTTTACTGTTAAGTTTTCAAGTTTGTTTTAGTCAGAGTACAAAGGAAAAGCAAAAACAGACACTAAGTGATTCTTTAATTGTAAACATTAATAATAAAGCAATTGATTCGATTTCTGACAAGCAACAAACCATAGCTTTGGGCTACACAATTAAAAAAGAACAGATAGAAGATTCACCCGAATTAGATATAAACCGTGTGATAACTAATAAGATCTCCGGACTTGAAGTAAAGCAGGTAAATGGTTTATCTGGTTCGGCGAACAGAATTTGGATTAGAGGAATATCATCAATATATGGAGATAATAATGCTTTATTTGTCGTTGATGGTATCCCGATGACAAATACTACTAATGAATTTAAGCAATGGATGAAGGATTTATCGACCCCAACCAGATCATTAGATATTAACCCTAATAATATTGAAAGCATAGAAGTCTTAAAAAGTTTAGCTGAAACGAATTTATATGGTTCAGAAGGCAGAAATGGTGTAATTCTTATAAATACTAAAACAGGAAGTATTAAAAATAGTGATTTGAATCTTTTGTCAAATCCTCAGATTCAATTTTCATTCTCCAAATTTTCAATTGATATAGCATCTTTACCAGATTATCAAGATAAATTTGGACAAGGCTGGGACCAGGGTTTTGGGTGGTATTATGCTAACTGGGGGCCGGGGTTTTATAAGGATGGTTTAGGAGGTTGGGGAAATAACTTTTACTATGATGAAAATGGAAATATTCATTCACCTTTTGATGAAAATGGCACACTACCTCATCCTTATTCAACTTCTAGTTGGTTATTACAACATTACCCTGACTATCAAGCACAATTTATTGGTCAACGATATGAATGGGAACCAAGAAATAATGCAAGAGATTTTTTTGAAACAGGAAGTAATATTAATGCTTCGTTTAATATTTTGACTAAAAGTAAAAACGATAAACATACCTTTGGGTTTGATTTAAATTATATTGACGAAGTTGGTTTTACTCCAGGGAATTCGTTGTCAAAGTATAATATAAGCATTGGGAACTCGTCTCGGGTTTTAAAAAATTTACGATTTACTACCTCATTAAATGTTTCAAGAACAGACTTAGATACTCCAATTCATTATCCTTCACATTATTCTTCTATTTATCCTTTTTCTTTTACCTTATTAGAAAGTGTTTTTACAACTCCAAGAAGTATCGATATCTTTGAATTACCATATGAATTACCTGATGGTGGAAGCATTTATTATCGAGGTGATAATGCCATAGAACATCCGTTGTGGACATTAAACAATACTGGTTTTTCTCAATTGACCAATCGTTTATATGGAGATATATCGTTGCAATATGATCTAAATGATAACTTTCGCCTACTATATAACACTAGTCTTGATACATTTATTGAGGCTAATATTAATTATCGAAATAAAGGAGGAGTCTCAGATTCTAACTTGTTGCGAAATGGGTTTTATGATACATGGGATAATAGGAGAAGGATAATAAAGCATAATGTAAAATTTGATTACAATAAAACTCATAAAGATATTACATATGATTTTCTTATAGGAGCTGAAAATAAAACTAACAATCATTCACAGAAAGTTAAGCAAAGCGATGAACAAATAGTTTATGGAGATTTTATACATTCTAATTTTTTAAATCACTCAGAAATAGATACGATCAAGAAAAAAAACATTTTTGGATTATTTGGGCATTTCTCTTTTGATTACAAAGATTATTTATTTATAGATATTTCCGGTAGAAACGACTTTGTGTCTGATGAAGTTAACAATTCAGTTTTTATGCCTGCTGTAGATGTGTCATTTGTACCCACACAGTATTTTGATAAATTAAAGAAGAATAAAATCTTGAATTATCTTAAACTGAGATCTGCATATGGTACATCTGCTAACTATGATAAGGCTTCCCTTTCTTCTACAATTAACTCATCTTCATATGATGGAAATGCTAATCTTTTGCCTGAGTTCTTGTCAGAGATAGAGTATGGTATTGAAAGTATGTTATTTGATTTTGTTAGTTTTAATCTAAGACTTTATAACAGAAGAGCAAAAAATCTGCTTATACGGCACTTTGAATATATTAATTATGAGAATTTTTTAACGATCAAGAATGTTGGAGAGGTTAAATTCAATGGAATTGAATTAGATCTAGGCCTTGATATTTTTAAAAACAGAAATGGTTTTAGATATCGTTCTACAATAAATTTTACAAAAACCAATAGTGAAGTTATCGACATAGGAGAAGATGATGATATAATTTTATATTCAGGGAATAGTAGTTATGGTAATGGTGCAAGAGTTGGTTATCCTTTAGGTGCTTTTTTTGGAAATAGAATAGCTAGAAATGAAGATGGTATTCCAATTATTGATTCAAATGGTAATTATATGGCAGAGACAATAGATGAAGAAGGCTTACAGCCCTTTATAGGTAATCCTAACCCTGATTTTATCGTCAATTACAGTAATTCTCTTAGCTATAAGAATTTTAGCTTTAGTTTTTTAATTAATCATAGAGTTGGAGGTAATATTGACTCTTATACAATTTCATCTCTTTTGGGGAGAGGGCTCACTGCTGATACAGTTGATCGGCTTGGGACTTTTGTCTTATCTGGTGTAAGTCATGAAACGGGTGAAGTAAATACCATACAAATTACTAACTCTGATTTTTATTTTGGTAATATGTATGCTGGTCCTTCTCACGAAATATCAATTTTTGATGCCTCTATTATTAGATTACAAGAAGCATCCTTAAGTTATAATCTATCTAACAAATCATTAGAGAAAGCATTTATAAAAAATATTAAATTTAAAGTAATTGGGTATAATTTATGGTTTAATGCTTATAATACGCCAAAAGGAATTAATTATGACCCAAATGTCTCTAATTCTACTTATGGTAATAATAATGGGTTTGACTTCTTTTCTGGCCCTACTAACAAAAAAATTGGCTTTAGCTTAGAATTTACTTTTTAGATGAATTAAAAGAGTTTCACAGTAATTTTTTGTAATTAAAGTTTTCTCTTTTTTTGTACTTTGCACAACCTATGAGTTTCGAGCATCTAAAACCACAGATACAATCCTTACCACACCAGCCCGGTGTCTATCAATACTTTGATAAAGAGGGAAAGATATTGTATGTAGGTAAAGCAAAAGACATCAAAAAACGTGTAGCCTCCTATTTTAATAAAACCCAAGAAAATGGCAAAACACGTGTTTTAGTCAAAAAAATAAGCAGTATCAAGCATATTGTTGTCAAAACAGAAACCGATGCTTTATTACTTGAAAATTCTTTGATCAAAAAATTACAACCTCGCTATAATATCATGCTTAAGGATGATAAAACTTATCCGTGGATTTGTATTAAAAAAGAACGTTTTCCAAGGATATTTTTAACTCGAAATGTCATAAAAGATGGTTCTGAATATTTTGGGCCTTATACTTCAGTTCGTACGGTTCGTGCTTTGTTAGGTTTGATTAAAGAGGTATATCCACTACGCACCTGCAAACATAAGTTGAGTGAGGAAAATATCGCAAATAAGAAATACAAGATTTGTTTAGACTATCATATTGGAACCTGTAAAGGAGCTTGTGAAGGCTTACAAAAAGAGCAAGATTATCAAGATGATATTGATGAAATACGAAATATTATCAAAGGGAATTTAAAGACTGCGATTCAAAAATTTAAAAACTTAATGCATGATTTAGCGGTAAAAATGGAATTTGAGGAAGCGCAAAAGATTAAAGAAAAGATTGCTTTACTGGCTAATTATCAAGCAAAATCTACCGTAGTAAGCCCTACAATTTCCAATGTAGATGTTTTTACAATTATTTCAGATGAAAGCTATGCCTATGTCAATTTCTTTAAAATAATGAACGGTGCAATTATTCAATCGCACACGGCTGAAATAAAGAAAAAAATGGATGAAACGGATAAGAAAATTTTAGAACTAAGTATTGTTGAGTTAAGGCAGCGTTACAATTCGCAATCCAAAGAAATCTATGTTCCTTTCAAAGTTAAAATTGGTGAGACGATTAAAGTTAGCATTCCAAAAATTGGTGATAAAAAACACATCATGGATTTGTCGCTACGAAATGCCAAATATTTTAGACAAGAACGTTTTA
>JAUVOS010000223.1 GCA_030599055.1 Lutibacter sp. | reverse complement strand
TAAGGTGTTTTTTAATGCTTTTATACCATGTGCCAATTGTGAAGCATAACCCGAAAATTCTTGTCCTAAGGTTAGGGGAGTAGCATCCATTAAATGCGTGCGTCCGATCTTTACAACACTTTTAAAATCAACTGCTTTTTTAACAAATGTTTTTTGTAATTTTTCAATACCTGGAATGGTCGTTTCTATCAGCATTTTATAAGCTGCAATATGCATTCCTGTTGGGTACGTGTCATTTGAGGATTGTGATTTATTGACATCATCATTTGGTTGAATGGTTTTGTCTCCTTCTCCAATTTTATTTCCGGCAATTTCATGTGCGCGATTGGCAATGACCTCATTTAAGTTCATATTGCTCTGCGTACCTGAACCTGTTTGCCATATTACTAATGGAAATTGATCGTCTAGCTTTCCTTCTAAAATCTCATCACACACCTGTGCAATATAATCACGTGCTTTTTCTTCTAAAACACCGAGTTCGCAATTGGCATAAGCAGCTGATTTTTTAAGATAAGCAAATGCATAAATGACCTCTTGTGGCATAGAACCGGAAGGGCCAATTTTAAAATTTTCAACAGATCGTTGTGTTTGTGCACCCCAATATTTATCAGCAGGTACTTTGACCTTACCGAGAGTGTCTTTTTCTATTCTAAATGACATGGATTGTGTTTTTGAATTTGATGTACAAATTTACAAAAGTTATGATACCCAAAAACATGAATTATATCAGGAAAAAGTAAAATTAGTATGAGTTAAAGTAAAAAGCTGAAAAATATATCGTCAATATCTTTATTCACTAAAGTCATCGCCATTTTCCTCACCGCCATTACGTTGACCACCACGTTTCTTCTTTTGGTTAAAACGATAGGTGAAGCTCAATTTAAACTGACGTTGTCGCCATTGAAATTCGCTATAATTAGTGAAATCAGGATCAGTAAAATAGGTTTCCATCACACGTTTACGTGAATTAAGTAAATCACTAATGTTAAAAGAAAGTGTGCCTTTGTCTTTTAAAATATCTTTACTCAAGGCTATATTTGCCATCAACATTCCTTCTCTTTTGCTTACAGCACTTTCGCGTGGACCATGGTAGAAAAGTGTAGTTTGGAAATCAACTTCTTTAAAAAGTTTAATACGAGAGCTAAAACGATTCATCCAGCTTTCATTTGTAGCGGAATAATCTACATCGTGGTATATTCCATCTCTTGTGTATCGGTAGAAATTAAAGTTATTACTTAAACGAAGCCATTTTGCAGGATTATAATTTAAAGAAAATTCAAATCCATATCTATCTTCATCATTTAAATTTATGGGTGTACTTTCAATTATTTGCACACCATTTTCATTCACTTCACCTGTTGCCTCTCTTACAAATTGAAAAGCATTTTCTGTATGTTTAAAATAAACAGATGTGTTAAAAGTCAGTTTATCCCATTTTTTTAAATAACCAAGATCTACGCCATCTGTAAACATTGGATTTAAGTCTGGATTACCTTTGAAAATATTGGAAGTGCTAGAACGAGATGAAAATGGGTTTAAATGTCGTGAACGCGGTCTTCTTATTCGGCGATTGTAACCCAAGGTAAAACTCTCAGACTCATTTAATTCATAGGCCAAATTTAGCGTAGGAAATAATTCGGTGTAATTTTTTTTATAATCTATCGGTGTGCCTTCTGTGCCTTCTACGACAGCAGAAATATCACTTAATTCAACACGTAAGCCTAATAGAGCAGAAAATTTGCCAAATTTATTGCCGTATTGCGAATATAGGGCATGAATATTTTCTTTGTAATCAAAAATGTTTAGGATGTCATCATATTCTTCATTTGTAAAATCAACTTCATAGTTGTTAAGAGTTTCTACAATATTACTTTGAAAACCTGCTTCAAATTGTTGATTTTCTCCGATTGGTAAAACATAATCCGATTTAAGTAAAATTCGTTTTTCATCTTCCAAGCTTTCAATTTCCTCAGATTGAATGTGGTTATCAGAAATTACAGCGTTTTCATCTTCATAACTATCTTGGTATTTTGCATCGAAAGTTAATTTATGACCACTGCCTTTAAAATTTTGAGTAAAATTAAGCGCATATTCAACAATATTATCCTTTTCATCTTCAAATTCATTACGCAATGACTCAGATAAAAAAACACCTTCTCCATCATATTTATAGCTATTGTTATCAACGTTGGTTTCACCTAAAGAATTTCTGTATAAAAAACTTCCGATTACAGATGCATTTTTTGTAAGGTAATATTCCAAACCTATATTGGAATTGAAACTATTTCTTTTACGGTTGTAGTCACGTATTTCTTCGTTGAAGGTTATTCCCGTATCATTGTAGTAATTATCGAATAGTGCTTTTCCGGGTGCATTTCGGTAGGAATATCCCAAATTGGTAAAAACATTAAACTTTTTAGCACGATAATTTACATTCGCCGAAATACCGTGATTATCTGGAATACCGGTAGATAGCGTAGTGGAAGCATTGAAACCTATAGCTTTGCTTTTTCTAAGTATGATATTAATAATTCCGGCTGTTCCTTCTGCATCATAACGTGCGGATGGACTAGTGATCACCTCAACTTTTTGAATAGCTTCAGCTGGTAATTGGCGTAAAGCATCGGTACCACTCAAACCTACAAGACCTGAAGGTTTTCCATCGATAAGTATTCGTACACTTTCATTGCCACGCAAACTTACAGTACCTTCAACATCAACAGTAACAGAAGGGACATTGTCTAAAACATCAGATGCAGTTCCTCCTTTTACGGTCATGTCTTTTCCAACATTGTATATTTTTTTATCCAATCGAATTTCAACGGTTGATTTTTCTGCAATAATCTCTATTTCGCCCAAAGCCTCTCTGTCTTCTTCTAATACAATTGTACCTAAATCTATGTTTTTAGTAATTCTTTGATCGGGAAGTGTTTTGGTTTTAAAAGATAAAAATTCAACAGATATACTGTACATTCCTACGGGGATTTCTATATCAAAAAAACCATTACTATCGGTAATGCCACCGGTAATTCTCTTTCCTTTTAGGGGTTTAAAAATCAAGGTTGAGTATTCTAATCCTTGTCCGGATTCTTTGTCAATCACTTTTCCTGTGACCTGTACTTTAGGTCGTGACTGTGATTGTGGTCTTTGAGCGAATAGAATACTACTTGTAAATAAAAGGAAAAGGACTAAAGGTAAGTGTTTTATCATGAGAAAAGATTAAGCATCAAATGTACTGTAAACATGTTTTTTAATAGTTAAAAAGATGTTAAGTAATAAAATAAGACTAAGGAAAAGAGAGAAGGTTTAAAGTTAGGATTTAACTACTTATCCATTTTTTTTCTCTCAAAGGCGCAAAACATTACAAGCACCAAAGGTACGTAAATCAAAAGACTTGGGTAAAGCCCAAGTTATTTTATAATATACATTTTTCCCGAGCGCCAAAGGTGCGAAATCGTTAATCCCATACATACTTTTCGTTATAACCTCAGTTCGACCTAAGGTTTAATCTACAGAAATAAAAGAAAAGGTGAGATTTGAAGTATAAAATAAAAAGGAATATCTGGATATTTTGATGATTTTATACAAAAAAGATTGCCTTTTCTTTTATTTCCCTTTGGGCTTGATTAATTTTGACCTATTCTTGCCAAATTTTCTTAAACTAACCCGTTAGTCCTTTAAAAATTTATCTTCGAATAGAACAAAATTAATCTAAGCTGTAAAGAAACCTTAGGTCGAACTGAG
>JAUVOS010000209.1 GCA_030599055.1 Lutibacter sp. | reverse complement strand
TTTAAAACATTTATTTCTGTACCGGTGTTAAAATCATCAATTCTTTTTTTTACAACCTCTTGCAATTGATTATTTCCATCGTATGTGTTGTAATAAATATATTTATAATCAGGAACAAAACCATTTTGAGTATCCCAAGTGTATTTAGTTTTTTCACTAACATATCCATTTCCATCGGTTAAACCTTCAGTTTTATCTACATAAGTAATGTTAAAATTCTCATCGTAATAATAATGTATTTTACTTACTGTTTGTGATTCGGGATACTTTAAATCAGAAAGTCCTTTTCTATAGAATAAAAGAATCCATTCTTCGGTATTTAAATTATAAATATATTGAGATAAAGATTTTAAATTAAACATATTATATATTCCGGTAGATTGTAATTCAATGTCATCTATATAAGCACCCAATAAACTACTCCTAACATCCGTAGGAAACTGATTATAAGGATAATGATCTAAAATTACTTTTGTGCTATCAATAAGACTTTGATTACCAAAAAAGTCATAGTAGTAAACTTTAAATTCAGTTGGATTCTTGTTGGAATCGTATTGTTTAGCTATCCATTTTTCTGATAAACCATCTAATGAACCACTTTGCTTAAAAATTGGATGAGAAAGAATTAGAACTGAATCTAACTTTTGGTCACTATTTTTTAAAGCGGGCTGCATAATTGAATTTTGTTGCGCCACAGAAACATATAAAAAGAAAAAGGAAATGATAAATAGAGAAAATTTCACAGATCAAAATTTTAAATTTCATCGTAAATGTAGGAATAATCTCATTAAAACAAAAAAAAACAGTGATATGATAGCTCAAAATCATTTTATCACCAAGACAAACCAAACTTTAAACTTTAAACCTTAAACGTTCTAACTGATAGTTTTATATTTGCATAAAAATATCAATACAATGTCAAAACACATCAGAGTAAGATTTGCGCCAAGTCCAACAGGACCTTTACATATTGGAGGAGTTCGTACAGCTTTATACAATTATTTATTTGCCAAAAAACACGGAGGAGCTTTTATACTTCGCATTGAAGATACCGATCAAAAAAGATATGTTGCCAATGCTGAGAAGTATATTATTGAAGCCCTAAACTGGGCGGGAATACCCTTTGATGAAGGTATTGATAAAGAAGGCAACTTTGGACCTTATCGTCAAAGTGAACGAAGAGAATTATATAAAAAACACATTACTACTTTAGTTGAAAACGGATGGGCATACTACGCTTTTGATACTCCTGAAGAATTAGATGCGGAGCGTAAAAAGCATGAAGCAGAAGGAAAAACCTTTAGCTACAACCATTTATTACGCAAAGAGTTGAATAATTCGATTTCTTTATTTACAGAAGAAGTGAGCAGGCGACTAGAAAAGGGTGACCCATACGTTATTCGTTTTAAAATTCCACAAGACGAAATAGTGGACTTACAAGATATTATTCGAGGAGAAATGAAAATTGACACCAATACTTTAGATGATAAAGTACTGTTTAAATCCGATGGGTTGCCTACCTATCATTTTGCTAATATTGTTGATGATCATGAAATGAAAATTTCTCATGTTATTCGTGGTGAAGAATGGTTGCCTTCTCTGGCTTTACACGTGCTTTTATACAAGGCATTTGATTGGAAAGCACCTGAGTTTGCACATTTACCTTTACTATTAAAACCCGTTGGAAAAGGAAAATTAAGCAAACGAGATGGTGATAAACTAGGTTTTCCGGTATTTCCATTAGAATATACAAATGAACAAACAGGAGAAGTAGCACGAGGTTACCGTGAGGACGGTTATTTTCCCGAAGCTTTTATCAATATGCTCGCCTTTTTAGGGTGGAACCCCGGAACGGAACAAGAAATATTTAGCCTAGATGAATTAGTGAAAGCATTTTCTTTAGAAAGAGTCAGTAAAAGTGGCGCTAAGTTCGATTTAGATAAAACAAAATGGTTCCAACAACAGTATATGCAGCAGGCGAATGCTGAGGGTTTAGCGGAAGAGTTTCAATCGATTATTGCGAGCGAAGTGAAGCAATCTTTTGATACTACTTATGTCAAAAAAGTCGTATCACTTATAAAAGAACGTGCTACTTTTGTTTCTGATTTTTGGAATTTAGGGCATTACTTCTTTAAAACACCTAGTGAATACGATGCTAAAGCTTCCAAAAAAGCATGGAAAGAAGGAACACAAGATATTATGCAAAACATATTGGTAATTCTCCAAAACACAGATGATTTTTCAAGTGAAAACATAGAAAACAAAGTAAAAGCATGGATTAAAGAAAGCGAACTGGGTTTTGGAAAAGTGCTTATGCCCTTACGTTTGAGTTTGGTAGGAAGCATGCAAGGACCACATGTTTTTGACATTGCGGCTTTGATTGGCAAGGAGGAAACAATCTCTAGGATTAATAAAGCTATTGCTTATTTTAAAACACCATCTTAATTTAAATTATTATGTATAAATATCTGTTTAAAATCCTATTACTTTTTTCTTTGGCGTTACTTTATGCAACGCCGTTACTAGCGCAAGATATTTATACTGTGGAAAGTGTACCCAACCCAAAAGACACTGATGGCGGATGGGTTTCAGATCCCAATAATTACTTAAATGAAACAAATAAATTAGAGCTCAACAGAATCGTTACTGCTATCGAAAACAAGAGTACAGCTCAAATAGCTATAGTAATTGTACCTAGTATTGGTGAAGAAGTACCCAAAAGTTTTGCGGTTGATTTATTTGAGCATTGGGGTATTGGGCAACCCAAAAAAGACAACGGATTGTTAATCCTTACTGTGATGGATCAACGTAGAACAGAATTTGAAGTAGGCTATGGTTTAGAACCCATCTTAACAGATGCGCTAAGTTATCGTATTGCCTCTCAGGAATTAGTACCTCATTTTAAAAATGGGAATTATGGTTTGGGTTTATTGGCAGGAGTTGAAAGAATACAACAAGTACTAGACAATCCGGAAGTTATTTCAGAGATTTATGATGAAGGTTTACAAGTTGAATTTCCCCGACGTACAAACCCTATTTGGTTTATATTATTCACTTATTTCGGAATATTTTTGTTTGTTGCATATCATTATTTTTCCAAGCTTAAAAAAATCAATAAAAACAAAGATGATTTTTATGATAAATTCATTGATTTATACGGTATCAAACATTGGATTTATATGATAATTTTCCCATTGCCGTTTCTTTTAATACGATGGTTATTTATTAGTTCTCGCCTTAAGCGATATCGTAATCACAAGCGTTTTAGTAAAATAAACGGGCAGGAAATGTTTAAAAAATCAGAAGAAGCAGATAATGCATTCCTAAAACGAGGACAAATAGTTGAAGAAGAATTAAAATCTGTCGATTATGATGTTTGGGTAACGAATAACGAAGAAGATGTTTTGGTTTTGAGTTATAAAAAACCTTTTACTAAATATTCTACCTGTCCTAAATGCAATTATAAAACCTATCATAGAGCGCACAGTAAAGTAGTAAGATCGGCAACAAGAGCCTCAACGGGTTTACGTGTGGAAATATACAAATGTAAAAATTGTGATTACAGCACAACAAGAAATATAACAATTCCAAAGATTACCTCTAGTAGTTCTAGCTCAGGTGGAAGCTCTTATGGAGGTGGCTCGAGTTTTGGTGGAAGCAGTTTTGGTGGCGGTTCGTCTGGTGGTGGTGGCGCAGGTGTTAGTTGGTAGGAGTTGGTTGACGGTTATTGGTTATCGGTTAGTATTTGAAGCCTTGGGCATTTAAAAGCACTTCTTTTCAGTTTATCTCTATCTTTATTTAAAAGTACTAACTTTGAATTTATAACAAAACCAGCTATTACGTATATTTTTTGTTTGCGATAGTATTTAATTAATAAATTTCAAAACACCAACAAGTATAAACATTCCTAATGTAATTTCTATTATAAAAATAATATAGGTTAATATAATAAGTGAGATTTTTTTAAAAATACTTTTTTTGTTAAAAAATTGAATAAATGCCCATATATTTAATGATGTTCCTAATAAAAGAGGCAGCAATATTATAACTCCATCTCTATCTACATCAACTATAAAGCTAAAAATCAAATAAATGAGCATTTGTTGTCCAGTAATATATAGATTTAGAACAAAATG
>JAUVOS010000042.1 GCA_030599055.1 Lutibacter sp. | reverse complement strand
ATCTGTAGCTTCTGTTACTACTACTGCATCTGGTGGAGTAATAGTATATGTGGCTGTATAGGTATCTGTTGTGAAACAATGATCTTCTATTGTCCATGTCACTAAAACACTTCCTCCACAATAATCAGGAGCCGTAACAATATCAGGTGTTGAGGTCGGAGTACATCCGCCTGTCACACTTGCTGTGCCTAACCATGCATCAAATAATACCTGAGCTGCTGCCTGATCGGCAATATCACATGCATCAGCATCGCCATCTGTAGCTTCTGTTACTACTACTGCAGGTACATCCGCTACAGTAAAGATTGCTGAACCGGTATGTGGATCTTCACATGAACTGGTCGCATTCCAAGTTACTGTAACTTCTCCTCCGCACTTATCTGGTGCTCCAGGATTTACTATGTTTGGAACTAAATCACAACCTCCTGTAATACTCAATACATTGAACCATGCTAAATAATCGGCATCAACTTCAGCTTGTGTCTGACATGAACCTGTGCTTCCAGCAGTAATCGGAACAACTACTACGGCAGGTGCAGGATTTATAGTAAATGTACGAGTACATTCATCCGTTTGCTCACAGTAGTCGATAATAGAATATGTTGTAGTAATTGTCCATCCACATTCCGCATCAGCAGGTAAATCTTCCGGCAGTGGCAGTGACGTAAATGTTTCGACTACGGGTTCAACTCCTCCTGTGTAAGTGAATGCAGTTCTCCATTGGTCATACAACGTTTCAATGTTTTCTGTACATTCCGGAATTATCATGTCTCCTGAACAAACTGCTACCAACGGATCAATAAGCGCAGCAATCTGGAAAGGTGGGCCTGCAAGGTCTGCTAATTCGGCAGAAGAAGAATGCGATGTTTTTGTTCTGCACCATGCAGTGGCTACATGTCCGCACAAGTTTTCTCCTATTCCCATAAGATCAGTAAGATTTATAGCTCCTTCAACAAATTGATTCTGAGCGTAAATATTATTCCCTTGATCATAAACTGGCCAGGGGGCTTCGGTTACTACAGTATTCTCAGTACAATAAATTGAATTCGGATAATATGTTGCAATATCTATGTACATCCACGTATAAGGTTCCCCAATTGCTGGTTTATCCCATTTGTCAGCATAAAGAGAAGCAGTTGTACCTCCTCTTGTAAACTCTATGGTAATTAATATGTCACCAGGGGTTCGACCACCTGTAGGATCTAAGTCACCATCAACCTCTGGAGCTAAACTAGTAACAGATCCATCTCCATTTACTACGATACTCGCCTGATTAAATTCAAAATCGATATAACTTGCACCTCCGACTTCCCAACGGTCGGCAGCAAAGATACACCACAAATCACCAGCGTTTCCTCCAGGTAAATTCTCGTTAGCATACTCAAAATAGACAGCTGCTCGTTCCATATCATCTTTTTTCGGAACATTCGCCAATCCGATCGTATATGTGTCCGGATTATCATTTATCTTGTTATTCCCCGGCCATGCGGTTGGATCTTTATCCTTAAATACATCCACATATAGCTGAAACATCGTTCCATCTCCTACAGGAATCGTAGTAGTATTATCGGAATTAATGAGCCAATCTGCAGCGCCAGGGTTTTCAAACCAATCACCAATAGCATCATAGTCTGACCCCACAGGTGATTTATTCGCATAAGCATCCCCATCAATGGCAAAACCTTTGGTCATAACAGGTACAATACCTTGTTTATTGTACTGCGCATTTGCGCTAGTACTCATCATAAAAATTGCCACCATAATTAGTGGTAAAAAAAGCCAACGGCATCGTAAGAACCATGACTTCATACTAAAGGCAGAAAATCTGTCAGGATCCCCCATCTTCGTGTTGTAAGAATTTTTCATAATACACTATTGTTAAATTAATACTCAGTTAATACAAATAACAAAGGGGGAAGGGGAATAATCTTTTGAACACAAATATCTACAATATAAGATTGAGACACAATGATTTCAAACAGTCGTTTTAATGATTGTAATCAGTCGTTTTAATGATTGTAATCATTCGTTTTAATGATTGTAATCATAAAAAAATAAAATTATAATAAAGAAATTTCTTGAAACTAGCTACCCTCAAAATAGAGTCATTGAGGTGTTTCGTTTAATTCATTTTAACCTAAAGGCGCAAAATATGAGTTAGTCCTTCCAAATGAAATCTATATAGCTGGTTTAAAATTACGAAGCTGATAAAAAAGTTACATTCTCTCAATCAAGACAATTGTTATTCGAAAAAACTTTAGAAATGAAATAGCTTTTTAAAGAATATCATAAATAATTTACATCCTTTCCGGCATTTCAATTCCCAACAATCTAAAAGCAGATTGTATTACGGCTCCTACTTTTTGAGATAGTTGGATTCTAAAGATTTTTTCATCCTCATTAGTTGCAACAAAGATGGATACACTTTGATAGAACGAGTTAAATGCTTTTACCAAATCGTACACATAATTAGCAATCAATGCCGGACTGTGATTTTTAGCTGCATTTTGAATAACTTCAGGAAAATCTTGTAGTTGCTTTATTACTTCTCTTTCTTTTGGATGTATGGACACATTGACTTTTTGAGAATAATCAAAATCAGCCCTACGTAACAAAGACTGAATTCGTGCATAGGTATATTGAATAAAAGGCCCTGTATTCCCATTAAAATCAATACTTTCTTTTGGATCAAATAAAATACGTTTTTTTGGATCTACTTTTAGGATATAATATTTTAAAGCTCCCATTCCAATAATGCGATAAAGCTTTTCTTTTTCGGCATTCGCATAAGCTTCTAACTTTCCTAATTCCTGCGAAATGCTACGTGCCGTATCAGTCATTTCTTGCATTAAATCGTCTGCATCGACTACAGTTCCTTCACGCGATTTCATTTTTCCTTCGGGTAAATCGACCATTCCATACGATAAATGATATAAATTATCTGCCCAGTTATATCCTAATTTTTTAAGAATGAGAAAGAGTACTTTAAAATGATAATCCTGTTCATTCCCTACGGTATAAACCATGCCTTTTACATCTGGGTAATCTTTTGTCCGTTGAATTGCAGTACCAATATCTTGGGTTATATAAACTGCCGTTCCATCGGCACGTAAAACAATTTTTTCGTCCAAGCCTTCTTTAGATAAATCTATCCAAACCGACCCATCGGTTTTTTTAAAAAATATGCCTTTTTCTAATCCTTGTTGTACGATATCTTTACCCAATAAATAGGTGTTACTTTCATAGTAATTTACATCAAAATCAACTCCCAAATTTTTATAGGTAACATCAAAACCCTCGTAAACCCATCGGTTCATTTTTCCCCAAAGGTCTGTAACTTCTTGATCACCTGCTTCCCATTTTTTAAGCATTTCTTGGGCTTCTACAAGTGAGGAGGCTTGTTTTTTGGCATTTTCATTAGAAATCCCTTTTTCTTCTAGACTAGCAATCTCTTTTTTATACTCTTGATCAAATTTTACGTAATAATTTCCAATTAGCTTATCTCCTTTTAAGCCTGTTGATTCCGGAGTTTCATTTTTGCCATATTTTTGATATGCCAACATTGACTTACATATATGAATGCCACGATCGTTGATAATTTGCGTTTTATAAACTTTATTCCCTGCTGCTTTAAGAATTTCTGCAACCGAATACCCTAAAAGATTGTTTCTAATATGCCCTAAATGTAAGGGCTTGTTGGTATTAGGAGAAGAGTATTCTACCATTAAAGCATGAGCATCACTTTGTTTGTTGATACCATAATTATCTGTAGTAAACACTTGATAAAAACCATTCTGCAAATGAGCATCGCTCAAGACTAAATTCAAAAAACCTTTAACTACATTAAAAGTAGCTACTTCCTCTATATTTTCCTTAAGATAGGTTCCTAATTTATTTCCTATCTCCACCGGATTTCCTTTAATCTGTCTTAAAAAAGGAAAAACAACAATGGTTATATCTCCTTCAAACTCCTTTCGGGTAGCTTGAAATTCTACATTTTCAATACTTACATCATACAAATTTTGTAAAGCAGTTTGTGTTGCTAATTCTAATGTTTTTTGAATACTCATTTTCTACATACGATTATGCTGCGAAAGTACGCAACTCTAGTGAACTTACAAAAGTAGCTTTTGAATTTAAAATTCCTTAAATCTGATTGAAAAAAATTTTACTAATTAACACAAATTACTTTTCTATACGAGTTCGATATAAGACATCCGGCTTTTATTGTTCTTTTAAAAGGTTTTCAAAAAAATCTTACATTTGCCTTATGCAAGAAAGACTTGATAAACTGTCCCAATTAGCTTCGGAGAAATTGAAAGAAAACAAAAAGTATTTTCAAATACTTAAAAAACGAACTCCTAAAAATTTAGATTTAGTCGTTCAAAAAATTCATGACAAAGTATTTAAAAACACAGACTGTTTAGCTTGTGGTAATTGTTGTAGGACAACAAGCCCTATTTTTACCGACAAAGACATTCAACGTATTGCTAAACATTTAAGAATGAAAGAACATCAATTCATCACACAATATTTGAATCGTGACGAAGACGATTTTTGGGTTTTACAAGAAATACCTTGTACCTTTTTAGGAGATGACAACTATTGTTTTATCTATGATGTTCGTCCCAAAGCTTGCGATGAATACCCACATACAAACCGACGAAAATTTGTTCAGCTAGCAAATCTCACTATTAAAAACACTGAAATTTGTCCTGCTGTTTATGATATTGTAGAGGAATTGAAAAAAGAAATAAAAGTACAAGTTGGGAGAAAAGAAAGATTTTGAAATGTTGTTGTTCGATAAAGAGAAAAGACTGCCTAATTAACCAATAACCCGCTAAAAAAGCGGGATTAGTTCGGCTAACTTAAAAATTGAAATAATTTTTAAGAGTCTCACAAATAAATAATCTGTCATTTACACAAAACCCTTTTTCGTATGATAGCATAATTTAGACAATTTCATGTGAAAATTTATTAAATCTTTCACTCCCTTTTATTCTCAAGAAAAACAGGTTTTTCATGTTTTTTTATTCGGACGTTACTAACACACTTTATTAACAATTTGCATTCTACAAGAAAAAAGTTAATTTCGCAAACTAACATTAAACATAATTTTCTTAAAAATGACAACAAATAGAACATTCACTATGATAAAACCCGATGCTGTTGAAAATGGACATATCGGTGCAATTTTAGATAAGATAAACAGTGCGGGCTTTCGTATTGTCGCTATGAAAATGACACAGATGACACAACGAGATGCTGAATTGTTTTATGATATTCATAAAGAACGTCCCTTTTTTGGGGAATTGGTCACATTTATGACACGTGGTCCAATTATCGCAGCAATTTTAGAAAAAAACAATGCTGTGGAAGACTTTAGAGCTTTAATCGGAGCTACCAATCCAGCTGATGCTGCTGATGGAACTATCCGAAAACTGTATGCTACTTCATTAGGTGAAAATGCTGTTCATGGTTCTGATAGTGATGAAAACGCTACTATTGAAGGGAATTTCCATTTTTCTGGGAGAGAACAATTTTAGGGGGCTTTGGGCTGTAAGCTCTGAGCTATTGGCTTTAAACAAATACATATTTATAAAATCTTTTTGCATTTCAAACGCAATTTTATTTTTATTTCTTAAACCATTAATATCATCTGAAGCGAGCAGTATAGAAAAATACCTTAACCCGAATTATTCATGAATAATTCGGGTTAACTATCATTAAAATTCTTACCTTCGGCAGCTGTAAAAAACAACTAAATTATGTTTCAAAAATTAAAAGGATATTCACGTGCATTTTGGACTGCAAACATTGTTGAATTATTAGAAAGAGCTGCCTACTATGGCGTTTTTATCGTTATTACACTTTATTTATCAAGAATTCTTGGATTCTCAGATATTGAGGCAGGTTTAATTTCTGGTATTTTTTCCGGTGGATTGTATCTACTTCCCACATTTAGTGGTGCCTTAGCAGATAAAATAGGTTTTAAATATTCCTTAATCCTAGCTTTTGCACTGTTATCAATTGGTTATTTTGGTTTGGCCGTTTTGCCAGGAACTTTAGAGTCTATTGGTTTAGTTGACTACTCCGAGGGGATTGAATTTAAGGGACTCTTGGAATCAAGTGCAAGGTGGGCAATTGCGCCCATTATGTTGATTATAATGATTGGTGGTTCTTTTATCAAATCGGTAATTACCGGTACGGTTGCAAAAGAAACTACAGAAAGTACGCGGGCACAAGCCTTTTCAATTTTTTATATGATGGTGAATATTGGTGCTTTTTCAGGAAAAACTATCGTTAAGCCACTAAGAGAAGCATGGGGAAATATGGGCTTGGTGTATATCAATTACTTTTCTGCTGCCATGACCATTTTAGCTTTGATTATGATTGTTTTGTTTTATAAGAGTGCTAAACACGATGGAGAAGGGAAAAGTCTTAAAGAAATATGGCAAGGTTTGGCCAGTGTAATGACCAATGGTAGATTGATTACCTTAATCCTTATAATCACAGGATTTTGGATGGTACAACACCAGTTGTACGCTACCATGCCAAAATATGTTTTACGAATGGCTGGCGAGGGAGCATCTCCTTCTTGGTATGCGAATGTAAATCCGTTAGTTGTAGTGCTTACCGTTACCTTTGTAACTAGGATGATGGCGAGTAAAACGCCTTTATTTTCTATGACCGTAGGAATGTTTATTATGCCTTTATCGGCCGTAGCCATGGCGTCTGGAAATTGGTTTAGCGGTGGTGCTTTAGACCTCGGCTTTATGACTATGCATCCTATTGCCATAATGATGATAATTGGTATTGCCCTACAAGCCTTAGGTGAATCCTTTATTTCACCTCGTTTTTTAGAATTTTTCTCACTACAAGCCCCTAAAGGAGAAGAAGGAATGTATTTAGGTTTTAGCCATTTACATTCATTCTTTGCATCTGTTTTAGGTTTTGGTTTGTCGGGTTATTTACTTTCCAAATACTGTCCGGACCCTAGATTGTTTGACACACACGAAGCTTGGGAAGCAGCATCAGTAAACGCACATTATATTTGGTATTATTTTGCAGCTATTGCTTTAGTTTCTGCTATTTCTTTGATTATTTATGGGAAAGTGATTAGAAGTTTGGATGCTAAAAAGGAAAATTAATAGATCTTACTAATTTTCTTTCTTAAAATATCAGAGCTTCGCTAATTCTTGAATTTCCTCTAGAGTCGGATTATAGTTTTCATTTGTTTGTGTGAATTTTACAAATAATAAAATTCATGTATTTTTGTAAAAGCAAAATAATGCTACGATTTAAATAAATGACTCCGAGGTAGAACCATAGGAGTATTAAAATGAGTTTGCTTTGCAAACCAAATTATACCGACCCAAAAGGTCGGGGAATTAAACCAATTGGGCTTTCGCCCCGCGAATAAAAATGAATTACAATCCATACATAGCCTTACTTTTATTTTTTGGTATAAGTCTGATACTTTTTTTAGTTTTTAGACCTAAAAAAGGGCTCTTTTTTTTATTTAAAAAAACCTATAAGCTAAACCATAAAATAGCTATTGAAGATATTTTAAAATTACTCTATCACAATCAAACAAATAATAATTCATTGACTGCAAATGATATTACAAATAATCTAAATTATTCCAATTCATTGATTATAGACAGTATTGAAAAAATGATGGATAGTGATTTAATCAGTCTAGAAGGAGATACTGTAAAACTCACAAATTCTGGAAATGAATATTCATTACGTATCATTAGAGCCCATCGATTGTGGGAAAAATATTTATCAGAAAAAACAGGATTTCATCATAAAGAATGGCACGAAATAGCCGAAAAAAAAGAACACGAATTAACAGTTGAAGACACAAACAAACTTTCAGTCTTACTGGGTAATCCAAAGTTTGACCCACATGGAGATCCAATTCCTACAAGTACCGGAAAAATGGCTTTAAAAAAAGGGACTCCTTTGTCAAATTTAAAAGTTGGATCTGTAGGTAGAATTATTCTTATAGAAGATAACCCTGAGATAATCTACAAACAAATTTTAGCTGAAAATATTCATATCAATTCCATCGTTCGTGTCATTGAAAATAATACTACTCGGATTGTTTTTCATTCAGAAGGCGAGAAATTTGTATTAGCACCTATTGTCGCAGGAAATATTACTATTTCCGTTTTAGAAAAAAAAGAAATTGACGAAGAGAATATTACACGTTTAGTGAGTTTAAAAGAAAATGAAACCGCTACAATAATTGGTTTATCAAAAGAAAGTAGAGGTGAAAACAGAAGGCGTTTACTAGATCTAGGCTTTGTTAAAGGAGCAACTATTCAAATTGATTTATTAAATCCGTTAGGCGACCCAAAAGCCTTTTTAATAAAAGGAACATCCATAGCACTACGAAAAAAACAAGCCTCTAAAATTTTAATCAAAAAGGACTGAAATGGAAAAAACTAGTAATAGTGCATGCGAAACTTGTTCTCATTTTAATCCGGATGGTTTAAAAAAATTAGGAATTAAAACCGATGATTTTGATTTTGTGGTGGCACTTGCCGGAAATCCAAATACAGGAAAAAGCACCGTTTTTAATGCCTTAACCGGTTTGCGTCAACACACAGGAAATTGGCCGGGAAAAACAGTAATACGAGCAGAAGGTGCATTTGAATACAATGAACAAAAATTCAAGTTAGTAGATTTACCGGGGACTTATTCGTTATTATCCACATCAGAAGATGAAGAAGTTGCTCGTAATTTTATACTTTTCGGAAAACCAACTGTAACGGTAATAGTAGTTGATGCCAGCAGACTAGAACGTAATTTGAACTTGGTCCTTCAAATTTTAGAAATCACAAATAATGCCGTTTTATGCCTTAATTTAATAGATGAAGCGGAACGAAATAACATTCAAATCAATACCAGAATTTTAGCAAAAGATCTGGGGATTCCTGTTGTGCCTACAAATGCAAGACTTCAAAAAGGTATTCCTGAGTTAATTCAAACCATAAGCGAATTAGCCAATAATAAAATAAAAATTAAACCCCGTAAAATTAAGAACATTCCTAAAGATATTGAAAAAGCAGTACAAGAGTTAAGCAATGCTTTGGAAAAAGAATACCCGACAATTCCCAACAGTAGATGGATCGCTTTTAGATTATTAGAAGGCGATACACAAATAATTGAAGCCTTAGAATCAGGTGAGATAGTAGCACAATGAGCAACAAAAACATAAAAAATATACTAGCATTAGCTAAAGAATTACGCTGGCAGATTGGTGATGATTATCACGATAATTTAACAGAAAGCATTTATGCAGATGCCTCAAAAATTGTAGAAGATGCCGTTACTAAAGATAAAGGGAAATCGAAATTTAGGTTGGATACTAAAATTGATAAAATAGTAACCAGTAAAATTTGGGGTTTCCCGATTATGTTATTCATTTTAGGTGTAGTACTTTGGTTGACCATTATTGGTGCAAATTATCCCTCTTCACTATTAGCAGAATTATTGTTGGATAATATTCATCCTTTCTTAAAAAACTTGGGTACATCTATTGGTTTTCCTTGGTGGTTAAATGGGTTTTTGTTTGATGGCGTTTATTTGGCTGTCGCTTGGGTTATTGCCGTTATGTTGCCACCAATGGCAATATTTTTCCCTTTATTTACACTTTTAGAGGATTTTGGTTACTTGCCAAGAGTCGCTTTTAATATGGATGCGCTATTTAAAAAATCAGGTGCTCATGGCAAACAAGCTTTAACAATGAGTATGGGTTTTGGTTGTAATGCAGCAGGAGTTGTGGCTACTCGAATAATTGACAGTCCACGAGAACGTTTAATTGCCATTATTACCAATAATTTCTCCTTGTGCAACGGACGTTGGCCAACGCAAATTTTATTGGCTACTATTTTTATTGGTGCGGTAGTCCCAAAAACGTATTCGAGTTTTGCTTCTTTATCGGCTGTCATCGGAATAGCCGTATTAGGTATCTTTTTTATGTTTTTCTTTTCTTGGGCACTGTCAAAAACTGTTTTAAAAGGAGAAGTTTCTACCTTTAATTTAGAGTTGCCACCTTACCGACCACCTGTTTTTTGGAAAACGATTTATACCTCTTTAATCGATAGAACACTTATTGTATTATGGAGAGCGATCTTATTTGCAGCACCGGCAGGAGCAGTAATTTGGTTGATTTCTCATATTTATATCGGTACTGAAAGTATTGCCTCATGGACAGTTCATTCCTTAGACGGATTTGGGTTTTTGTTAGGGCTAAATGGTGTTATTTTATTGGCATACATTGTTGCAATTCCTGCCAATGAAATTGTCATTCCAACCATATTAATGCTTACGGTATTGGTGACAGGAATTTCAGGAGGAGAAGGCGCCGGTGTCATGTTTGAATTAGATTCTGTAACGGGTACAGCTGACATTTTAAGAGCGGGAGGCTGGACACTATTAACCGCAGTTAATGTAATGCTCTTTAGCTTGTTACACAATCCTTGCAGCACAACAATTTACACTATTTATAAAGAAACCAATAGTATGAAATGGACTCTAATTGCGTCAATTTTACCCTTAGTTGCAGGATTTATTGTATGCTTTTTAGTCGCACAAATCTGGAGGATTTTAGTATAAAAATATTTATTGATACGACCTATACTTTTGGAAAAAAACTAATATTCCAAATAAAAGGTATTAAACCTCAGGGTAGAACCCTGAACCCAATAAAAGGAATCGACCTAGAAGGTCGAGGTATTAACCAATAACCCGCTAAAAAAGCGGGAGTAGTGCGGCTAACTTAAAAATTGAAATAATTTTTAAGAGTCTCACAAATAAATGCTATTCATCCTAGGACGATTTTCTAAGCCTAAATTCCACGTGGTGTATCGGGTCGGCAGACTAGTTAAACTAATTCAATTTAACGGCTTTCGTCCTGCTGTCAAACTGTCTTTGTAAAGTAAAATAGAGGCCCTTTACATAATGAAATAGTTATGCGTATTCTTACCTAAAATATGTACCTTTACATCATAAAATCTTATGCTTTTTATAAGTGTTTTTTTACTGATAAATTGAAGTACAATGGAATCATTTAGTTTAATAGAAAAACAAGAATCGCTAGATGTTCTTAATTATCAAATTAGGGTTTGTAAAAAATGTAGGTTGTCTGCTACCCGAAGAAATGCATTAATCGGTGAAGGAAATATAAATGCCCGTATTCTATTTATTGCACTTTCACCAGGGGCAAAAGAGGATGTGCAAAATAGCATGTTTGTCGGTCCGTCTGGTCAGGTTTTTAACAGATTATTAGTCGCTGCAGGAATTGATAGGAAGTCTGTCTTTATGACCAACTTAGTTAAGTGTATCTTACCCAAGAATCGAAAACCTAAAATGGATGAAATTACCGCTTGTAATGCTTTTTTAAATGAAGAAATTGCAATTATTCAACCAGAAGTAATAGTGCCTTTAGGATATTATGCAACACGTACGATTTTGACAAAGTACCCCAACAATCCGTTTGCGGAAGGAAGGAGTTTTAAAGAAATTAACGGACGATTATTAACAATAAATAGAATGAAAGTACTTCCATTAACACATCCTTCGGCACTTCTTTATAATCCCTCTTTTGAAATGGATACCATAGAAAATTACAAGAAATTGAAACTATTTATGTAAATCTAAATTACTAATAAGTTAGAAAATAGATGATTAAAAAAATAACTTTTCAAATTTAATACCTAAGAATAATGAAAACCTATCTTGATTGTATCCCATGTTTCATGCAACAAGCTTTGCGTGCGGGGAGAATGGTTACTTCTGATGAAAAAAAATTAAAACAAATTCTGGATAGAACTGGAGAAATGATAAAAACGGTTTCGATGCAAGCCACTCCAGCAGAAACTGGAATGCTGGTATATCAGATTGTTAGTGAAGTTACCGGTGTTGTTGATCCTTATAAAGCGATTAAACAACAACACATTAAAGAGACAAAATCTATTTATCCTGAATTAGAAAAAATAGTTGCAAATTCAAGTGACAAACTTCTGACGGCGATAAGAATAGCTATTGCAGGAAATATTATTGATCTAGGTGTTAATAAAGAATTTGATATCGTAACGGATGTGAAAAATATTCTAGAACAAGATTTTGCTATTTTTGACTATGATGCCTTTAAAAAGCAATTAAAAAACACAAAAAGCATTCTTTATATCGGTGATAATGCGGGAGAATCGGTTTTTGATAAAATACTTATAAAAGAACTAAAAAAACCAGTAAAATATGCCGTTCGTTCCATCCCTATAATAAATGATGTAACCTATGAAGATGCTATTGCTTCGGGATTAGATGAAGTTGCTGAATTGATTGATTCAGGATGTAAATCCCCAGGTGTTATTCTCAATCAAGCTACACCCGAATTTTTAGAACTATTCAATTCAATAGGTCTTGTAATAAGCAAAGGGCAAGGAAATTTCGAAGGATTATCTGATTGTAATCGACAAGTGTTTTTTCTCTTAAAAGCAAAATGCCACATCATCGCAAATCATCTCGGCGTAAAAGAAGGCGCGATTATTCTTAAAGAGCATAAAAACTTTAATTAATAGTTATGTATAAACATCTTTTTGGCCCGGTACCCTCACGTAGATTAGGAATGTCATTAGGAATCGACTTAATTCCTAAGAAAGTTTGTTCTTTAAATTGTGTGTATTGTGAAGTAGGCAAAACGACCAATCTCACCATTGAACGATTGGAATATGTAAAATATGACAGCGTAATTGCGGAGTTAGATAAATTTATGAGTGACGATCCAAAAATCGATTATATCACTTTTTCTGGCTCAGGCGAACCTACGCTGAATAGTAAAATTGGTGCTGTTTTACAATTTATCAAAAAAAATTATCCTACAATAAAAACAGCCATATTGACAAATGGGACATTACTATATGATAAAAAACTAAGAAAAGAATTGCTGGATGCCGATGTGGTTTTACCATCCTTAGACGCGGCAAGTGAGGCTATGTTTAAAAAAATAGACCGACCCAGCAAAAAATTGAATATCAAAACCTATATCCAAGGATTGGTTGCTTTAAGAAAAGAATACAAAGGGGAAATTTGGCTTGAAATATTTCTATTAAAAGGCTATAATGATAGCAAAAAAGAATTGCAATTATTAAAAGAAGCCATTCTTAAAATCAAACCGGATAGTGTTCAATTAAACACCCTAGATCGTCCCGGAACCAAGCAAGGCTTAATTCCTTTGACAAAAAATGAAATGCAAGCTATTATTGATTTTTGGGAGTTACCAAATGTTGAAATTATAGCCTCACCCGAAGAACGATCTAGTATTGAATCTTATAGTGGTGATATTGAAACTGCTATTTTAGAAACTATTGCGCGCCGTCCTTGTACGCTAGATGATTTGCACAATTTTTTAGGAATACATATAAACGAAATAAATAAGTATTTGGGAAAATTAGAAGCAAGTGGCAAGATTGAAACAGTTGCACTTGATAGAGGTGTTTTTTATGAATTGAAACACAAATAAATGGACACTGGAATTATCGATAATTAAAAATATTTATAAGGCTACCTAAAAAGAAGCTATCAACTAACATGCTGATAGATACGCTGTATTGCACAAGCTAAATAACAAACAAGATTGAGATTATTTATCCGTTTTAGATATATGGCTTATCTAATTAAGTTCTAAAGGCTTGATTTTGTTATGATAAATGAATTTTTATTATCTTGCGATTAGAAGTTTAATACAAACATGGTGTTTATATTTGTTTGTTACCCACAAGCTGAAAAACAGTAGCACATTTAGCACGTTTGTCTTTTTAAAACACACTAAATCCATTGCTCTAAAATCCAAAAGAGCTAAATCCTCTCT
>JAUVOS010000260.1 GCA_030599055.1 Lutibacter sp. | reverse complement strand
CTTGTGTAACAAAAATGAAAAGATTAGATGGTGTCGAAATTTTCACTTTAGAAGGGATGCCTGAGTATGTTAAGAAGACTATTGCCACAGCTTATGTCAACAAAGGAGCCGTGCAATGCGGATTTTGCACACCAGGATTTATCAGTCGTACAAAAGTGCTATTAGAAAAAACCCCCAATCCGAGTTTAGATGAAATTCAAAAAGCCATTAAACCACATATCTGTCGTTGTACAGGTTATAAGAAAATAGAAGAAGCAATTAGTTGTGCCGCAGAGGCAATGCAAGAAAATAAAAAATTAGAAATTACAAAAACCTCGGGTAAAATTGGGGTTTCACATCCTAAGTATCAAGGGTATCAAACTGCAATTGGAGAACGTGATTTTGTTGGAGATATTCGCCTTGAGGGAATGCTACATTCCGCATTAAAATTTAGTGACTATCCTAAAGCTAAAGTCTTAAAAATTGATGCAAGTCAAGCCGAAAAATTGGAAGGTGTACATAAAGTATTTACCACAAAAGACATTCCTGGAGCCAAGAAAATTGGCTTGATAAAACAAGATTGGTCGGTGATGATAGGTGAAGGAGAAACCACACATTATGTTGGAGATGTGATTGCAAATGTTGTTGCTGACACCGAAGAAATTGCTCGAAAAGCAGTCGCACTTATTGAGATAGAATATGAAGTGTTAAAACCTGTAACAGATGTTTTTAAAGCGATTGATGGCGATAGAGTACATTCAGATAGTCCTAATAATTTTAATACTAGCCAGTTTACGGTCGGAGAAGTAGCAAAAGCCTTTTCTAAAGCGAAATATATTGCAAAAGGAAAATTTGAAACCCAACGAATAGAACACGGGTTTTTGGAAAAAGAAGCCGCAATTGCAAGACCTGATACTAAAGGAGGTTTAGAACTTTTTAGCCAGAGTCAAGGGGTTTATAAAGACCGCGAGCAAGTGGCTAAAATTCTCGGTTTATCTGAGGAGAAAGTTCGAGTTATATTAATTCCCAATGGCGGTGGTTTTGGTGGCAAGGAAGATTTAAGTGTACAAGGACATGTTTCATTAGCTGCATTTTTGTTAAAAAAGCCAGTTAAACTATCTTTGACCAGAGGCGAATCCATTCGATTACATCCCAAAAGACATCCTGTTTTTATGGATATGGAACTCGGAGCAGATGAAAATGGAAAATTAATTGCTTTAAAATTACGAGCAGTTGGAGATACAGGCGCCTACGCATCTGTTGGAGATAAGGTATTGGAACGTGTCGCGGGACACGCCGCTGGCGGTTATTTTATTCCAAATATAGATATTGAAGCTAAGACGGTTTACACCAACAATATCCCTTGTGGTGCCATGCGCGGATTTGGCGCTAATCAAGTAACTTTTGCCCTAGAAGTTTGTGTCGATGATATTTGTAAACAAGGTGGTTTTGACCGTTGGCAATTACGTTATGATAATGCGTTGGTTGATGGCTTAAAAACATCGACAGGGCAAATTGTAAATGGCGTAGGAATTAGAGCTTGTTTGGAAGCCGTAAAAGAGGATTTTAACAAAGCTAAATACGCTGGATTAGCTTGTGGAATTAAAAATTCAGGTGTTGGAAATGGAATGGTAGATGAATCAAAAGTCAAGATTAGAATTGTATCAGAAAATCAAATTATTCTAGCGCATGGATGGACAGAAATGGGACAAGGAGTTCATAATATGGCATTGCAAACACTATGTGAAGAAACAGGAATTAACCCCGATATCATCGATGTTGTCGTAGATACCGAAGATCAAATAGTAACGGGTATGACTACCTCGTCACGTGCAACAGCTTTGGTCGGTTTAGCGATTATCAATGCAGCAAAATCATTAGTTAAAGATTTAAAATCAAAATCTTTGCAGGATTTAAGTGGGAAAACCTATCAAGGCGAATTTGCCTATAACTTAACAAACAAGCCTGGAGCTGATGTTAAAGAACAGATTATTCATTATTCCTACGGTTATGCTGCGCAAGTTTGTGTTGTAAATGAGGAAGGAAAAGTAGTTAAAATGATTGCTGCACACGATGCCGGAAAAATTATGAATCCGATGTTGTTTGAAGGGCAGATTCACGGAGGTGTACATATGGGATTAGGCTATGCACTCACCGAAGACTTACCGATGAAAGACGGGTATTTGCTAAGTGATAAATTCAGAGATTTAGGCATATTACGTGCGCATGAAACACCAGAAATCATCGTTAAAGGAGTAGAAGTAAAAGATGCTGTTGGCCCGTACGGAGCCAAAGGAATTGGTGAAATCGGTTTAGTGCCTACCGCAGGCGCCGTAGCAAATGCCCTTTGTGCTTTTGATGGAAAACAACGTTTCAAATTGCCACTACGGAGAAAATAATTTCAATTTAATAGTAAAATCAGAAAGTCGAAGTAATACTTTCAACTTTACAAACTTTATAACTTTTTACTAAAGATGTCAATACTACTAAAAAACACCACTTACATCAACTGGGAAACACTAGAATTCTCAAACACAAACATCCTAGTCGAAGAAGGAAAGAACGAAAAACTAACTTTTCTTGATACGATTGTAGCGATAAAACCCGATACGACTGTAATAGATTGCAATGGGAAATTTGTAACCAAATCCTTTGCTGTTGGGCATCATCATGTGTATTCGGCATT
>JAUVOS010000120.1 GCA_030599055.1 Lutibacter sp. | reverse complement strand
GGCAACATTGTCTGCTCCACCTGCTTCATCATCAGACAAATCATCTTCTGACAGTGAAATAATTGAGTTGTCTATTGTTTGACTAATGTCAATATACAACATTACATCTCCAATATTGAAACTTTTATCATTTAGGTTAACAGGAAAATATTGGGTTTCATACCCAATTTGTTTAAATACCACTATATGTTCTCCATTGGGGACGTATTGTAGTATGAAAGTTCCATCTATTTCAGTTTTTTGGGAGATGTCAGTATCTTGAACCGAAATACTAACACCCGAAATAGGTTTAGTAGAATCAGCATCAATTACTTTCCCATTGATTACATTTAAGGTCTGTGCGTAGGAAGTAAAACCCACAATTAGTCCAAAAACAATACTCAGAATTTTCTTCATATATGTTCAATAATTATTAAATTAATAAAAAGTCGTTTTTAATGCAGAAGCAAAGGTACGTTATTGTACTTATTTGTACAGGAATACTAGCTGAAAATCTACTTTTTTTTCAACAATATTGGGGAAATCAGCTGATTTTATACTTTTAGCTGACTGTTTGGTATTATTTTAGGGTTAATTGTAATTATCTACCGGTGAGTATTTTTACTGCAAAGACGCAAATACTCATTCTGCACGTTTAGAGCCTAAAGAATGCAAAGAAATAAATGTTTTGTATTCATAAAGTTTTGCGTTCTTTAAAAAAGACAACAAGAGCAAAAAACCTAGCTTAGTGTCTTTGTACCTTTTGCCGATAGATAAACTTGGCTGAATAAATATGATTAATTTTGCTTAAAACTAGTGAGATTGACGATTTTTTGCTTCAATACTTAGTGTTGCGTGTGGCACTAATTTTAACCGTTCTTTATTGATTAATTTACCTGTTTTACGACAAACACCATAGGTTTTGTTTTCAATACGAAGTAGTGCATTGTTTAGGTCACGAATAAATTTCTCTTGTCTTATCGCTAATTGAACATTCGCTTCTTTAGACATTGTTTTTGAACCCTCTTCAAAAGATTTGAATGTTGGAGCTGTATCGTTTGTGGTGTTGCCACTATCGTTTTTGTATGCACTTTCTAATAAGTGTAAATCTCTTTGGGCTTGTTTGATTTTAGCTTCGATGATTTCTTTAAATTCGGCTAAATCTTTATCTGAATATTGTACTATTTGTTCTTTCATGTGTCTATATTTTATTTTTTATTGGTGACACATGGTGTTCGCTATTAGTCATTACACTGGGTGTCAAATTCATACATGCTCGTTTCATGTGTCTATATTTTTATTGTTTCTAGAATGTTGCCAAAAAATCAGCGAAGGAATAGCAATAATACATGGTGTTCGCTATTAATCATTCTATTTTGTGTTATGTGTTCTTTATTAGATTGTTTTTCGAATGTCCCCTTAAAACTATTTAATTAAGCTTTTATAATTTTCATTATTGTGTCTATATCATCAAACGAAATTTCCGTTCCGTTTTCTATATTGTCGACAAATATAATACTATTTGCCAATGTTTCTGTTTTTATATAATTTTCATTTTCGTTTACAGCATTTTCAATAGAAACATTTTTAGTTTTTTGTAATTCATCTTTAGTTTTAGTAAAATGAATTTCAATTCTATCTGTTACATCAAAACCAGAATTTTTACGATGATTTTGAATTCGGTTTACCAATTCACGAGCGATTCCTTCATCTCTGAGTTCTTCTGAAATTGTAACATCTAAAGCTACTGTTGTATTATCTTGGTTGGCTACTAACCAACCATCAATGTCTTTCGTTTTAATTTCTACATCATCAATTAGAAGTTCAATATTTTTTCCATCTACTTGTATTGTGAAAATCTTGTTTTTTTCGAAATCAGCAATTTCTTCGGATGATAATTTTGATATACTTCTTGCAATAAGTTTCATGTCTTTACCATAGCGAGGACCTAAAGCTTTGAAATTAGGTTTAATACTCTTCACTAAAATTCCAGAGGCATCGTCAAGTAATTGAATTTCTTTAACATTAACTTCGGACTTAATCAAATCTTGAACCGCTTCAATCTCATCACGTTCTGCATCATTGTGTATTGGAATCATAATGCGTTGTAGCGGTTGACGAACTTTTATTTTTTCTTTTTGGCGTAAAGACAATGTCATGGATGCAATCAATTGTGCTTTTTGCATTTTGTGTTCTAAAACCTTGTCTATAAAAGAATCATCATGTACTGGGAAAGATGTTAGATGTACAGATTCTGTATTTTCTACTTCGTTTATATTTGTTAAATCTTTAAATAATTGATCCATAAAAAAGGGAGCGATTGGCGATGCTAATTTCGAAACGCTTAACAAACAAGTGTAAAGTGTTTGATAGGCTGCAATTTTATCATGGGCATATTCTCCTTTCCAAAAACGCCTTCTGCTCAATCTCACAAACCAATTACTCAAGTGCTCTGTTACAAAAAACTGAATAGCACGAGCTACTTTTGTCGGTTCATATTCTTCATAGTATTTGGTAGTTTTTCTAATCAATGTGTGTAATTCAGAAAGAATCCAACGATCAATTTCTGCTCTTTCCTTTAATGGAATTTCTTTTTCTTGATAGGTGAATTTATCAAGATTGGCATATAAAGCAAAAAAGGAATAGGTGTTGTATAAAGTGCCAAAAAATTTACGTCGCACTTCGTCAACTCCTTCAATGTCAAATTTTAAGTTGTCCCACGGATTGGCATTTCCAATCATATACCATCGAATGGCATCGGGTCCATATTTATCTAATGTTACAAAAGGATCGACAGCATTACCTAGTCGTTTGGACATTTTTTTTCCAAATTTATCAAGCACCAATCCATTTGATACGACATTTTTGTAGGCTACGGAATCAAAAACAAGTCCTGATATTGCGTGTAATGTATAAAACCAACCCCTTGTTTGATCTACTCCTTCTGCGATAAAATCAGCTATTCTTTCCTTTTTATTTTCAACGATATCTTTATTTTCAAATGGATAATGCCATTGTGCAACAGGCATGGCTCCAGAATCAAACCAAACATCAATTAATTCGGCTTCGCGTTTCATAGGTTTCCCTGAAGGAGAAACGAGGATAATTTTATCGACAATATTTTTGTGCAAATCAATTTTATTATAGTTTGCATCACTCATATCGTTTATAGCAAAATCAGCAAATAGCGCTTTATTCATAAAGCCTTTTGCTACTGCTTTTTTCATTTCACCGATTAATTCTTCTACGGATCCAATTAATATTTCTTCATCGCCTTCTTCGGTCCGCCAAATTGGTAGCGGAACGCCCCAAAAGCGAGAACGTGATAAATTCCAATCGTTTGCATTTTGTAGCCAGTTACCAAATCGTCCTACACCTGTTGATTTGGGTTTCCAATTAATCTCTTTATTAAGTTCGTATAAACGCTCTCTTTTTTCCGTTACTTTAATAAACCAAGAATCCATTGGGTAATATAATATTGGTTTATCTGTACGCCAACAATGTGGATAATTGTGTTGGTGTTTTTCAACATGAAATGCTTTGTTTTCAAATTTTAATTGAATAACAATATCAATATCTACCGATTTATCAGGAGCTTCTCCGTCTTTGTAATATTCATTTTTAACATATCGATCTGCATAAGGACCCATGTGTTTTGTAAATTTTCCTTGTAAATTGACTAAAGGAACGGGATTGTTATTAGCATCTAATACTAATAAAGGAGGAATTTCTGGAGTAGCTTTTTTCGCTACCATAGCATCATCTTGACCAAAAGTTGGAGCTGTATGAACGATACCGGTACCGTCTTCTGTAGTTACAAAATCTCCCGCAATTACTCTAAAAGCATTTTCAGGATTTTGATAAGGTTGTGCATAGGGCATCAACTGCTCATATTTAATATCTACTAAGTCCGAACCTTTGCATTGATCAACGATAAAATAGGGTATTTGTTTGTCCTCTTTTTTATAGTTTTCTAGGTCGTTAAGTGCATCAACTTGATTGAATATTTTTCCAAATTGGCTTGCTACTAAGGCTTTTGCCAGTATTAAACTAGTTGGTTTAAAAGTATATTGATTAAAAGTTTTAACTAAGACATAATCAATTTTTTTACCAACAGTTAATGCGGTATTTGAAGGCAATGTCCACGGTGTTGTCGTCCAGGCTAAAAAGAATGTTTCTGGTTCTTTAGCTGAATTAAATGGAAGCTTTTTTAAGGACTCTTGTTTTACTTTAAACTGAGCGGTAATGGTTGTGTCTGTTACATCACGATAGCAACCGGGTTGGTTGAGTTCGTGTGTGCTGAGACCTGTACCCGCTTTTGGTGAATAAGGTTGAATAGTATAGCCTTTGTAGAGCAAACCTTTGTCGTATAATTGCTTTAATAACCACCAAACCGTTTCCATATATTTAGACTTATAGGTAACATAGGGATCCTCCATATCTACCCAATAGCCAATGCGTTTTGTAAGATTATTCCAAATATCAGTATATTGCATTACCGACTTTTTACAAGCTTTGTTGTAATCGTCAATACTAATCTTTGTACCGATGTCTTCTTTGGTTATACCTAGTTCTTTTTCGACGCCTAATTCAACAGGAAGACCATGTGTGTCCCATCCCGCTTTACGTTTTACTTGAAATCCTTGAAGTGTTTTATAACGAGCAAATATATCTTTTACGGCTCTACCCATAACGTGATGAATACCTGGTAAACCATTAGCAGATGGAGGTCCTTCAAAAAATATAAAAGGTTTTTCTTCGCTACGAGAATCAATACTCTTTTGGAATATTTTTTCCGCTTCCCAAAAATCACCAATGCTCTTTGCTATTTGAGTTAAATTCAGTTGTTTGTATTCGTTAAATTTATGCCGCATTATATTTAATAATTTCAAATAATTTGCAAAATTACATATAATATTGAGAATTGAGCCTTTCGTTAAGCTCAATGTCTAGGGCAAACGTATATTAAGAGAGACTTAGTTTATTTATCTTTGAGAAACTTTGTGTAATTCTCTGTGGCTCTTCGTGTTATAGCTGTTACACGAAGTTTCTCAAAGAAGACACAAAGGAACAACAAAGAATCAGTGATAAATGTAAATAGCTAATATACCGTTACTTAAAATCAACATTCGTTGACTCTGAGCTCAATGTGACGTTAAGAATTTAACTAAGGAAGTTTTATGAGTGTCAAAAGGATTGTAAATAAATAGGATGATTTTACAGAAGTTTGAAAAAGAATTTTTATTTTTTAATAATTATAAATTCAGTTCTTCTATTTTGTAAGTGTTCTTCTTCTGTACACTTTACACCATCACGACATTTATTCACTAATTCAGATTCTCCGTAGCCTCTTCCCTTTATTCTGTGTTCAGGAACGCCAAGATAAACAAGATGTTTTACTACTTCGTTTGCTCTAAGAGTAGATAAATGAATATTATAACTATCGCTAGCACGACAATCTGTATGAGATCCAAATTCAATAACAATATTTGGATAATCATTTATAATACGAGCGGCCTTTGCTAGTGTTTCATAGGATTCTTGCGTAATGTAGTATTCATCTAAATCAAAATAGATAGGCTCTAAGTCTAATATTTCCTTTCCATATTTATTGACAATTAATTCTTTTTTTGCCTCAGGTTTTAAAATGTTTTTTTCAGCTACAGGCTCTTCTGTTTTTTTTATAATGGGCTTGGGTTTTAAAATGTTTTCCGTAATAGCTTTTGTTGTAACTTTCTTTTTTAAATATAAAGTTATGTTTTGTGTAAACACATTAGGAGTAAAACCAATATGTTTAAAAGTTTTATTGTAGCCTATCTTTGTGGCTTGTACCCTATAATTAGCACGACAAGCTAAATCAAATTTATACTTTCCATCGTATTTAACAGGATGTGTTGCTAATAAAATATTGTCGTGTGAGTACATACTTACAATAGCACCGGGAATAATTTCATCGGTTCTTTTATCTCTAATTTCACCTTTAATAACTTGTTTACAGTCTAAAATTTTGGTGTCTTGTTTGAAAAAATAGATATCGTCTCTTCCTTTACCATTTGGTCTGTTTGAGGAGAAAAAACCTTTTTTATTTTTTCTGTCAATTACAAAACAAAAATCGTCATACGTGCTGTTAATTGTGGTTCCAAGATTTACCGGTTTTGAATTAGGTCTGTCTAAAGCGACCATGAAGACATCTAATCCCCCTTTTGATTCTTGTCTATCAGAGGAAAAGTATAAAATATTACCATCTACATAAGGAAAATTCTCTCTGGCACTTGAATTTACGTGAGCACCAATATTTTGTGGTGTACCGTATTTTTGATCTTCTGATATAGTTACCCAATAGATGTCTGATTTTCCGTAAGTGCCAGACATATCAGTAGTAAAAAATAGAATTCTACCATCTTCGCTTATAGTTGGATGCGCGCAGGAATAGGAGTCATTGTTAAATGGTAAAGACACGATATTGGTCCATTCACCATTTGTGTTTACTTGTGCTCTGTATATTTTTAAATTAATCCAATCATTACCGTCTTTTACGTATTTTCCTTTTATAATATTATTCTGTGTAAAATAGACATACTTTAAATCTGGAGTAAATGCCACATTAGATTCATTATACTTTGTAATGAATTGATTCATTATTTTTTTTGTATAATTTATTTCTCCATTGTGATTTAAAAAACCTTCAAATAAATCATATCTAGGGGCATCGTCTTTATTGTTATTAAATTTATTTCGTAATTTTTTACCATCCAATTTGCTGGATGCATATACAATTCTATTGGGTCCGAAATAGGATGTTCCATATTCGGAATACTTTGTATTTACCTTAATATTATTGATTGAATACTTAGCAGCTGTCAGTTGAGAAAAAGTTGATTGGAAGAACAGAACAATAATTACAAAAAGGATGCTTTTTTTCATTTATTTAGCAAGAATTAAAAACTCAGTTCTTCTATTTACAATATGTTCTACATCAGTGCATTCCACATCGTTTACGCAATGGTTGAGAGGCATGGTTTCTCCATAACCTTTCCCATAAATTCTATTATAGTCGATTCCTTTAGTCACAATATAACGCACTACTTCTTCTGCTCTTTTAATTGAAAGTTCCATATTCCATTCGTCTGGACCTCTAGAGTCAGTATGTGCTCCAAATTCTACAACAAGCGTTGGATTATCTTTCATTATATCGATTACTTTATTAAGCTCTTCAGCAGATCTTTTTCGAATATTAAATCTATTCAATAAAAATTGAATTGTTTTTACATTTAAATAAAGAGATTCCTCCGGAATTGTCAATTCAACTTTTTCTTTTGGTTTTGGAGCAACAGCAATAATTTCATTTTTCTCAATAAATAATGCCACTTGATGTACTTTTTTATCAGCATCATATACTATATCTGTAAAGTCTTTACTATAATCCTTTTTTGTTGCTTCTAATTTATAGTCTTTTTCACATTTGTTTAGTTTGATGAGAAACTTTCCATCACTTCCCGTTGAAAATCGATTCAACCACTCTCCTTCTTCATCGAAAATATTTACAACGGCTTCTTTAATAATGAAT
>JAUVOS010000150.1 GCA_030599055.1 Lutibacter sp. | reverse complement strand
CTTGCAATAAAAACGATTACCAATCATTTAAGAGGAAATCCCACAACCGAAAATCAGAAAGGTATTATATCCATCAAAAAAAGTGAAAAATTACTACGGAAAAACACAAAGAAATTATTTGGCTTTAAATCTAAGAAAAGACGCACCAGAATAATGGTTACATTGCCTTCTACTGCTGCAGAAGATTATTCCATAGTAAATCATCTTATTGGTTTAGGGATGAATAGTGCCAGAATTAATTGTGCACATGACAACCCTGAAGTTTGGACGAAAATGATAGAGAACATAAACAGATCAAAGAATGCATTGAAAAAAAATTGTAAAGTAATGATGGATCTTGGCGGACCAAAAATCAGAACAGGCGCAATAACGCAAGGACCAAAAGTGATTCATATAAAACCTCAACGCGATCAATTAGGAAACGTTACCATACCTGCCAAAATATGGATAGCACCACCAGATATTTTGCCACCTGATGATTCTGCAGATGCCATAATTCCCGTTAGCGAATTACTAATTAAAAAAATCAAGCGTGGAAATACAATCTATTTTACTGACTCACGCAACAAAAAATGTAAAATCCTTATTGAAAGAAAACAGGGTAAAGGTAAATGGGGCGTGTGTAGTGATTCAGCTTATCTAACAACAGAAACGGAATTAATATTAAATAAAATAAAGGAAACAGGAAAAGAAAAAATTTATGTAGGCGAATTGTTGCCACTAGAACAATTTATTAGACTTTATACTGGCGATAGATTAGTTTTACATGCTAATCCCATACCCGGCAATCTCGCTAAACATGATGAAAATGGAAAAATTATTCAGCCTGCTCACATATCTTGCACATTACCTCAAATATTTAAAGATGTGAAAAAAGGTGAACCTATTTTATTTAATGATGGTAAAATTGAGGGAGTTATCGAAGAAATAAATGCTGATGAAATATTAATAAACATTACCTATACAAAAGATAACGGAAATAAACTTAAAGCAGATAAAGGCATTAATCTACCAGATAGTAATTTAAAAGTAAGTGGATTAACAGAAAAGGATAAGAAGGATTTAGAATTTGTTGCGATAAATGCAGATACAGTTAATTTATCATTTGTAAATGATGAGAATGATGTACAACAATTGATTGACGAATTAAGCAAGTATGAAACGTCATTAGGAATTATTTTAAAAATTGAAACAAAAAAAGGATTTAAGAATTTACCTAGCATACTATTAAAAGCCATGCAAACTTTTCCAATTGGCGTAATGATTGCCCGAGGTGATTTAGCTGTAGAAACTGGTTGGAAAAATTTTGCTAGTATTCAGGAAGAAATTATGAGAATAAGCGAATCAGCTCATGTACCAGTTATTTGGGCAACACAAGTATTAGAAAATTTGGCAAAAAAAGGTGTTCCTACTAGATCAGAAATAACTGACGCAGCTTCAGCGCAACGTACAGAATGTGTAATGTTAAATAAAGGAAGATATATTAAAAAAACAGTAAAATTGTTAGATAAGATATTAAAACGGATGCAACGCTTCCAAAAGAAAAAAGAAATAATGCTTCCAAAGTTAAATGATGCAGATGGATTAATAATATCACATGATAGTTTTGATGTTTAATAAGGTTAATAAAGTCATATTTATTATAAAATGAAACGAGCATGTACAATTTTGACACCCAAGGGAATGATTAATAGCGAACACCATGTGTTACCTATAAAAAATAAAATTTAAACACATGAAACGAGCATGTAAATATTTGACACACAAGGGAATGACTAATAGCGAACACCATGTGTCACCTATAAAAATTAGAATTTAGACACATGAAATTAAAATATATAATAAAATTTTATATGTTGCTTATACTCAGTATTAGTGTATTAAATGCACAACAGACTGACTTATATAGTATTCTCATTACAGGAAATACATCTGAATATCAGCAAAATGATAAACTACTTCAAAAATGGCAAAATACAATATCTGAATCTGATAGCAGTGCCTATCTAATGCTTGGTAATATTTATAATCCTGATAATAAATATTTAAAGAAACTTATTTCAAATAATAAACAACCATTATTGTTAACCCCTGGAAAAAAAGAATGGGCAAACGGTAGTTCTCTAGGAAAAGAAATGATAAAAACCATAGAAGACAAACTAAAGAAAGAATACAAAGGCAAGGTTTTTATGCCCGATGCAGCTTGTCCGGGTCCAACAGAAGTTGTATTAAATGATAATTTAGTAGTAATCCTAATAGATACTTACTGGTGGGTACACCAACATGAAAGAAGGTTTAAGAAATGTGGTATTGAAGTGAATGATGATGTATTGATATGGATTGATGATGCGATAAGAAGACATTATGCTACAAAACATATAGTCATTGCATCTCACAATTCACTCAAAAGTTTTGGAAATAGTGATGGCTATTTTTCAATGAAACAAAGTATCCTTGAAGCACCATACACCTTATTTAGAAAAACACTTGGCACGAGAAATGACAATCACCACCCAGATTTCAAACCCTTCCGAGATAAGATGCTTTCTATTCTTAAAAATTATCCTGATATAATTTATGCTTCAGCAGGAGACACTAATTTACAGTATTTCAAATTAGACAAAGTACATCATATAATTTCTGGTGCTATGGTGAAAACTAGTTATGTTCATCCAAAATTACCAGAATTTGGTAGCTCTGAAAAAGGATTTGCACAATTGGTATTCTCTCAAAACGGAAAATGTGAATTGGTTTTTATTGGTTTGGAAGGAGAACTTTATAAAAAAGTTTTATATCAAAAAAAGTTTAATTCAGATATAAATAATCCCAACTCAATAACCCACTTTCAAGACAGTATAACTATAAAAGCAGGAGAGGAATTTAATATAGCTGATAAAAAACACTTTCTATTAGGTAAAAATTACCGTGATATATGGAATACACCTATAAAAGCTCCTGTTTTTGATTTAAAGAATATGAAGGATAGTTTATTTGTAGTGAAACGTGGCGGTGGAAAACAAACGCTGTCGCTAAGATTAGAAAATAAAAATGGGAAACAGTATGTATTACGATCTGTTAAAAAAAATATTGAACCAGTACTCCCAGATTTACTAAAAAATACATTTGCTGTTAAACTATTACAAGATCAAGTTTCAACTTCTAACCCTTATGCTGCATTAGTCGCAGCAAAACTCGCTGACTACGCAGAAATTTATCATACAAATCCTAAAATTGTATATGTACCAGATGATGCTAATTTTGGTATTTACAGACAAGATGTTGCCAACCAACTCTTTCTATATGAAGAACGTCCCAATGACAACAGAGAGGATGTTGCAAGTTTTGGTTATTCCAAAAAAATAATTTCTACTGAAAAAATGCTTAATGCTATTCTGAAAAATATAGAGCATTCTGTTGATTCAAAAGCATACATCAGAGCACGATTGTTAGATATTTTAATAAATGATTGGGATAGACATGAAGATCAATGGCGATGGGCAAGTTTCACTAAAAATGGAAAAGTCTTTTATAAACCTATCCCAAGAGATCGTGACCAAGCTTTCTTTTTAAATGATGGATTAATAGGGAAAATTTTAACAAGAAGATGGCTTTCTCCTAAATTTCAACTTTTCGATGAATATACAGAAAATGTAGAAGGACTTTCATTTAATGCACGCTTACTTGATCGCAACCTTTTAATACAAAACGAATGGAAAGACTGGCAAGCACAAATAGATTCTTTAAAAATAGTGTTAACAGATAAAAAAATTGATGATGCAGTAACAAATTTCCCAAAAGAAGTTCAGGCCTTATGCGCAAATCTAACAGCACAAATATTAAAATCAAGACTTAATAATTTAGAACCTATGGCTAGGCAATTATACCTGTTTCTGGCTAAAGAAGTAAGTTTGACTGGAAGTGATTCAAATGATGTCTTTGAAATAACTGTACACGATAAAACAACAATTAGTATAAGCCGTTTTAACGATGAAAATAAAATTTACAGTCGAAAATTTAATGCATCTGAAACAAAAAAAATAAATCTATATGGTTTTGACGGAAAAGATAAATTTATTGTAAAAGGTCATAACAAAAACAACATTAAACTCACTATAATTGGAGGAAATGGAAAAGACGAAGTGTTGCATGAAACTACTAAAACCCCTAGATTTATAAGTATCTATGATAAAAATAATACTCGTATATCTCCTAGTATTAAAAAACGTCTTAAAAGTAATTATGACAAAAAAGAGCTGAAATATGACAGAGAAAATTTTAAATATGATATTGTTTATCCAGGTTTATTTACAGGATATAATCAAGATGATGGTATCTTTATAGGTGGCGGGCCAGTAATTGATAAATTCTCACGTTATCACCGCCAACACTACGAAATATTAGCAAACTATGCCTTAAAGACAAATGCCTTTAATATACACTTTGCCGGAAAGAAAAGCTATCCTTTAAATCGTTTTGAGGTAAGCTTTGATGCTGATTATAGCGCTCCGAATTATGTAAATAACTATTTTGGAATGGGAAATGAAACCAAATGGCTTGTTGATAAATCAGAGGATGAATATTATCGAGTGACGATGAGTGAAGTTTTTACCAATACTAATTTTAGTAAATTTTTAGATGATAAAAAATTTCACAAAGTAGGTTTGGGATTGTTCTATAAATACACGGATATAGACGAAACTTCAGGGCGCTTTATTTCAGATTACACACAAAACAATCTTGTGTCAGATAACCTACTTGTACACTCATTTGCTGGCATTTCTTTAAATTATGAAATAAACACGTATCCTCAAGGAATAATTAAACAAGAAAATAAATTTGGAGGAAGTGCAATGTTTCCAACGCATGGCTCTAAAATAGAAACACAAATTTCTCAATATGTTAGCTTAAACGATAACGCTTCAAGTTTTTCTAAATTATCTGGAGAATGGACTACCTATCTAAGTTTTTCTAAACGCCCTAGAATTGTATATGCATTTAGGTTTGGTGGAGAAAAACTATTGGGTGATTATGCATTTACCGAAGCTGCAAAACTTGGACAAGGTGAAAATCTACGTGGCTATCGAAAAACAAGATTTTATGGTGATGCAAGCCTCTTTTTAAATGCAGAAATGCGCATACGCGTTAAAGATTTTAAATCATATATTTTAAATGGCACTGCCGGTTTTCTGATTTTTAATGATACTGGTCGTGTATGGTTAGAAGAAGAAGATTCATCTCGTTGGCATAATGGTTTTGGAGGCGGTTTATGGTGGACACCATTTGATATGGCATTAGTCTCAATATCGTACGCAGGAAGTAGGGAAGAAAATCTTGTTAATGTTTCATTAAATTATCAATTTTAATATGCAATTAAAAGTCTATATATCTATTATAATTATTTTCCTTAGTACAACTGTTTTTGCAAATTCAAAAATATATTTGATAAGACATGCAACAGTTCAAATAGAAAAACCAGGTTGGCGTACTACAAAAGAAATATATAAGTATAAAGTTCGATATAACGCTAATTCTGTTCACTTTTTTAATGCAAAAAATGTACTAAATAAAATCGACAATCATAAAACAATCAATACCGTTTTTTGTAGTCCACAGCTACGAGCTATTCAAACAGCTTTTTTGCTTTTTAACTCACAAGTTGATTTAAATATTAATGATAACCTAAAAGAATTTGATTATCCAATGATGCATTTTCCATTAATAAAATTACCAACAAAAGTCTGGCAGACCATCACTTTTATATCATGGATGTCAGGAGCAAATGTAAAAGATAAGCCAACATACAAACAAAGAAAACAAAACCTTAAAGAATATTCAGGAGAAATAATAAAATATGCAGAAACACATGGAGAAGCAGTAGTAGTTGCTCATGGTGTACTCAACCACGTGTTAATTAAAATACTTAAAAAGAAAGGTTGGAAATTTGAGAATAGAGATGGATATGGGAATTTATCGGTAAATTGTTTGGTAAAAAAATAAAACACAAATAATAATGATTCATAAAGTAATTAATATTAATAAAGGTAGTTATAGAAAATTAGCTCTGTTTTTTATGGGTATTGTATTATCCCTATTTATTTCATGTAATCCTAATAATAAAAAACAACAGATTACTGAATATAAGGAGGTTAAAAACAACATTCCTTACGATCTAATGAACCCAAATGCAATCTATAAATTACCTAAATATCTCGAAGAAATATCAGGAATTTCTTTTTACAAAAATAATAGGATCGCTTGTGTTCAAGACGAACAAGCAAGTATTTATATTTTTGATATAGAAAAAGGAAAAGTCATATCAAAATTTGATTTTGGAAAAAATGGTGATTATGAAGATATAG